>JAZUGD010000254.1:0-9571 GCA_045641025.1 Eubacteriales bacterium | reverse complement strand
GCGTCTCTACGGCGTAGAATTCGTTCCCATGAGCGAAATCAAAAATATGGATGCGGTGATTCTCGCCGTTGCTCATACCGAGTTCGCATCGTTTACCGTTGCCGATATGGATAAGCTCTTCGGAGAGGGACAGAACGTCCTCCTCGACATTAAGGGACTCCTCGACAGAAAGACCTTCGAGGATGCCGGATACTGCTACTGGAGACTGTAAAATGGGTTATAAAAACCTGAAATTCCCCGAAAATTCACTCTTCCTCGTAACCGGAGGTGCGGGCTTTATCGGCTCGAACCTCTGTGAGGCAATACTCGGGCTCGGCTGCAGAGTCCGCTGCCTCGACGACTTATCCACCGGAAAGCAGGCGAACGTCGATATGTTTGCCGGTAATCCGAATTACGAATTCATCCGCGGAGATATCAAGGACTACGATACCTGCGTCAAGGCGTGCGAGGGTGTCGACTACGTTCTGAACGAGGCGGCGTGGGGAAGCGTGCCCCGCTCAATCGAGATGCCGCTGTTCTACTGTGCGAACAATATACAGGGCACTCTCAACATGATGGAAGCGGCACGCAATGCCGGAGTGAAAAAGTTCGTTTACGCTTCAAGCTCGTCCGTATACGGCGACGAGCCCAACCTTCCCAAAACCGAAGGCAGAGAGGGTAATCTTCTCTCTCCGTACGCGCTCACCAAGAGATGCGACGAGGAGTGGGCGAAGCAGTACACCCGCCATTACGGGCTCCCGACCGTCGGACTTCGTTACTTCAACGTGTTCGGCCGCAGACAGGACCCTAATGGTGCGTACGCCGCCGTAATCCCGAAATTCATAAAGCAGCTGCTCGCAGGCGAGCACCCCACCATAAACGGTGACGGAAAGCAGAGCCGCGACTTCACGTATATCGAAAACGTAATCGAGGCAAACCTCAAGGCGTGTCTCGCTCCCGCGGAAGCGGACGGAGAGGCGTTCAACGTCGCCTACGGCGGAAGAGAATATCTCATAGATATCTATCACAGTCTCACGAAAGCCCTCGGCGTCGATACCGAACCCGTCTTCGGCCCCGACCGCAAGGGAGACATCAAGCACTCGAACGCCGACATCTCCAAGGCGAAGCGTCTTCTCGGCTACGACCCCGAATACGATTTCGCCCGGGGACTGTGCGAAGCCATCGAGTGGTACAAGGAGAATCTGTGATGCTTGATTACAGAAATATTATAAAGAACAGGGAACTCAGACTGTCTATCATCAACAAACTCCGTTTTATCCCCGATGAGCGGTACATCAAAATGGTGTATTGGATCAAAAACAGGAAGACACTGAATTTAAAAGAGCCCTCCACGTTCTGTGAAAAGATGAATTGGCTCAAGCTTCACGATATTCATCCGGAATATACTCAACTTGCCGATAAAATCGCGGTAAGAGATTACCTTCGTGAAAAGCTCGGCGAGGATATATGCTTTCCTCTGCTCGGGCAGTGGGAGCATTACGACGATATAGATTTTGATGCACTGCCCGATACCTTCGTACTTAAATGCAACCACGATTCCGGCAGCGTGAAAATAATCCGCAGCAAGGCGGAAATGGACCACGAATCACTAAAGCGGTTTTTTGAAAACAGACTGAAAATTAACCCGTTTAATTTGGGCAGAGAATATCCGTACCGCGAAATCAAGCCGTACATAATCGCCGAAAAAAACATGTGTGCCGACGGGCAGAAGGATATTCGTGACTATAAATTTCTGTGCTTCGGCGGGGAACCGAAATATATGTCGGTTGTGACCGAAAGAAGCAGCGACTGTCGGATAGACTTTTTTGATATGGATTTCAACCACGTCGATATGACAAGCAGTCATCCTCAGTCGGGATTACAGATAGAAAAACCCGAAAAATTTGAGGAAATGAAAGCTCTCGTTGCAAAGCTGTCCGAGGGGATGAGATTTGTCAGAGTGGATTTGTACGAATTGGACGGAAAAATCTATTTCGGCGAGTTTACGTTCTTCCAGGCGGGAGGATTCTGGCCGATGAAGCCCGAAAAATGGGAAAAAGAACTCGGAGATATGATTGACATAACCGAGTAACATATCAAAATTATCAGGACGTGTAATATGACGGAGCCCATAAGAGTATTGTGCGTGTTTTCCAATTTGGAGACCGGCGGTGCGGAATCAATGTGTATGAACCTGTACCGCGCGATTGACAGAAGCAGGATACAGTTCGATTTTGTGAAACACACACATGAAAAAGGTGCGTTTGAAGATGAAATAACGTCTCTGGGCGGAAGAATTTTCGAAGCACCGCGCTTTAAGATATATAATTATTTCTCCTACCGCAAGTGGTGGATGAACCACCTGAAGGCACATCCGGAGCACAAAATAATTCACGGACACTTTTTTACGATATCCCCTGTGTATTTCGGTTTTGCCAAAAAGCTCGGCAGGAAAACCGTAGGACATATTCATGCATCCTCGGAATATCACGGACTGAAAAAATACTTCGTAAACAGAATCGTAAAAACTGCTGATTACCGTATAGCGTGCTCCCGGGAATCCGGCGAGAGGTATTATCACGGTTCTCCGTTCTTTGTGTTGAACAATGCTCTTGATACCGATAAATTCGCATATAACGAAAACGTAAGAAATGCCGTACGTGAAAAACTGAAGCTCGGTGATTCGTACGTGCTCGGAACGGTTGCGAACTTTTCGGCGGTAAAAAATCCGTTCGGGCTCATTGAGATATTTAAAAGCGTAAAAGCCCTGAGAGCGGACGCGAAGCTTGTATGGGTCGGAGAGGGAAGTCTGCGCAGTGAAATAGAAGAAAAAATCAAAAGCGAGGGACTTGAGGGCTCCGTTCTTCTCCTCGGAAGACGGAATGACGTACACGAGCTTCTTCAGGCAATGGATGCTTTCCTTCTGCCTTCGTTCAGCGAAGGACTGCCGCTTTCGGTAATAGAGGCGCAGGCATCGGGACTTCCGTGTTTCCTTTCCGAGGGCGTAACGAAGGATGTCGACGTCACGGGAATGTGCCGCTTTATTCCGTTATCGGATACGGGAAAATGGGCTCATGAAATATACGGGGCACAGCCCTGCAGCCGCATTACTAAAGAAAAAATATCGGCAGCGGGATACGACGTTCATACCACCGCTGCATGGATTGAGAATTTTTATTCCGAAATGATTGAAGGATAAAGAAATGCCTTTACTTACGGTTTTTACTCCGGCATACAACCGGGCACATACGCTGCCGCGCACGTATGAAAGCATGCGCGCGCAGAGGTGCACGGATTTTATATGGCTCATAGTTGACGACGGCTCGACCGACGGTACTGCCGAGCTTGTGAAAAAGTGGCAGAGTGAAGAAAACGGATTTGAGATAAGATACGTCTTCAAGGAAAACGGCGGCATGCATACCGCCCACAATACCGCGTACGAGAATATCGATACGGAGCTTAACGTCTGCATAGATTCGGATGATGCGCTCTCTCCCGATGCCGTAGCGGTCATCTGCGAAACATGGGAAAAGGTACGTGACAAAGGTTACGCGGGTCTTCTCGGGCTTGACGCCGATTTTTCGGGAAACGTAATAGGGAAGGGCTTCCCCGAGGGGCTTTGTGAAACCACTCTTTCCGGTTATTACGAAAACGGCGGTGCGGGCGACAAAAAACTCGTGCTCAGGACTGACGTCGTAAGAGAATACCCGCCGTACCCGGTATTTCCGAGAGAAAAGTTCGTCCCGCTCGGCAGCCTTTACACGATGATTGACGAAAAATACAAGTTGTACGTTGCGGACAGCGTTATGTGTCTTGTCGAGTACATGGCGGACGGATCGACTCAGAATATGATAAGGCAGTATTACAAAAACCCGAACGGCTTCAGATACGGAAGACTCGTAACTCTCGGCAGAAAGCCGAAAAAGCAGTTTACTTTATTCGTTCACTACGTTGCCGAATCCCTGCTTGCTCATAAATCGGCGTTCGGTGACGCTCCGTCAAAGCTCCGCTGTGCGGCGGCGTTTCCTTTCGGGTGTGCTCTTGCGCTGCTTATAAAATATCGCTGCAGAAAAGTCTGACATTACAGAGGTGTTAAATTGAAAACCTTACTTCCCGTTCTGATAGGCGCCGTAATTTTTGCCTATCTTACGGAATATACGACCGAGGGCGTATACGGTAAAGACAAACAGACGCCGAGAAACCGTCTGTATTTTGCCATACTGATAATAATACTTGCGCTTCCGATAGGACTGAGACGTATCTATAACGATACGGGTGCATACATCACCGGATTTAATGAAGCCTGGAGTATACTCGACTTCCTTCGTTCGGGCAATCTCAGCCTTGTGGATAACCCCGCGTTCCGTATTTACACGTCGCTCGTAAGAACGTTTACCGATAACTATTCAATATATTTTATGATAGCAGCGGTGTTCGTCCAATGGGCGTTTGTCAGGTCTATCCGTCTGCTTTCGGACCGTTTTACTTTTTCCGTAGGACTCTATATCTGCCTCGGTACGTACGTGTTTTCGTTTGCCGCAATGAAGCAGGTATTTGCAATGGCATTTCTCATGCTTGCCATACCGAAGCTTGTAGATAAAAAATACGTGCAGTATTTCATTCTCGTTCTTGTGGCGTTTCTCTTCCATACGTACTCTTTGTTCTTCCTGATTCTTCCGTTTTTTGCGGTAAAACCGTGGGAATGGAAAACGTTTGCACTGGTGGCGGCTTTCGTGATAATACTCCGTAACTTCCAGCCCGTGCTTGAGTCTTTTATCGATTTTGCGGGTGAAAACGGAAAGTCTATTGCCGAATACGAGGTGTTCGATAACGCACAGGTCAATATTCTGCGAGTGCTCGTTTACGCCGTTGTACCGATAATGAGCTTGGTACTTCGGGGAAACCTGTTTACCGAAGAAGACGACAGAAAGCATAATATTCTGTTACATATGGCGATAATCAGCTTTTCCGTAATGATGCTCGGTACCGTAAGCGGTGCAAACACGTTTGCGAGAATGGCGCAGTATTTCGAGTTCGGAATTATCTGTTCACTTCCTTGGATTATTGACAAGGGCTTCAGCTTTAAATTCTCAAAGCCGGTATTTCTCACGGCGTCGTGCTGTTTTTTGGTGTATTTCATATACGCGAACGTGTTCGCCATAGTATTCGACGACCAGTACCGTGCCGTTACAATTATTAATTTCATTAAGTCGCTTGTCAACAAATAAAAACGGGAGAAGTTATGAATAAAATCATTCACTACTGCTGGTTCGGTAACGGTGCTTTTCCTAAGCTTACCGAAAAGTGCATCGAAAGCTGGAAGAAATACTGTCCCGGTTATGAAATAAAAGAATGGAACGAAACAAATGCGGATATTGCTTCGTGCCCCGCATACGTGCGTGACGCGTACGAAGCAAAGAAGTATGCGTTCGTTTCCGATTACGTGCGCCTGCGTGCACTGTACGAGTACGGCGGGTTTTATCTCGATACCGACGTCGAGCTCGTAAAATCGCTCGACTGCCTGCTCGGCGACTCTTTCGTTATCGGTTTTGAGAACGACGGCTTCGTCAATTCCGGGCAGATGCTCGCCTCCGACGCAGGACACCCGATTCTTGCCGATATGATGAAGGAATACGAAAAGGTCTCGTTTTATAATCCGGACGGCTCGGTATTTCTTCTCGGCTGCCCTCACGTCAATACCGACGTTATGGTACGCCGCGGTCTCGTGAAAAACGGTAAAGAACAGACGGTTGACGGCGCGCACGTTTATCCCGCAGATTGGTTCAATCCGCTTGACAGCGTGACGGGAAAGCTGAACAAGACCGAAAATACCGTGTCGATACATTGGTATTCGATGAGCTGGAAGCCGAAATCCACCAAGCTGCGCGTGAAAATAAACAGGGTACTCAGACGTGTCTTCGGTACAAAGATTACCTCGGCATTAAGCAAAAGGTGAGTTTATATGACTGTATTACAGGTTTGTGCATACGGTGCTGAATATGCCGGAAATTTCATTCCTTCTCTTGAAGTGCTTGAAAACAAGCTGAAGGAGCAGGGCATCGGTACCGTGTATGCGTTCGTTGAAAGAGCCCGCGATAAGGAATGGTGCAAAAAAATCGAGGAGCGCACAAAGGTGTATTATCTCCCCGAAGCAAAGGCGAGAATACTCCCCGAAACGTACTCCGCGTTCAGAAAAATATATAAAGAAAACGATATATCGGTAGTGCATTCTCATTTTGAACTGTACGATATTCCCGCTACGGTGACGGCACCGAAAGCGGCGAAGGTTTTCTGGCATCTGCACGACCCGCTTACTCAAAACGGACAAAGCACGTCGCGCCGTATTCTTACTAAAATTCAGTACGGAATCGTCGGTAAGAAGGCAAATCTTATTTCCGTAGCCGATGAGTACAGAAAAAAGGTCGTGTCTCTCGGATTCCCCGAGGAGCAGACGTGTACCGTCGTTAACGGCATAAACACGTCGCGTATCCGTTTCAAAAATGCGGAGACGGCGGAGCATAAGTACGATTTCATGACGTTCGGATGGGACTTTTACCGCAAGGGTGACGATCTGATTCTTGCCGCCTGCGATAAGCTCGCGGGGGAAGGATACAAATTCTCACTTCTTCTGAACGGCAACGCTTCCACGTGGGAAAAGCTCGATGAGTATTACGGAGGAAAAGAACTGCCGGAGTATCTGGTAAAGGGTAACCCCGTCGATGACGTGAATCTTCTGTTCAACTGCTCCGACGTATTTATTCAGGCAAGCCGGAGAGAAACGTTCTCCTACGCGGTATGCGAGGCTGCATATGCCGGAATGCCGGTAATAAGTACCGATATCGCCGGGCTTGAATGGGCTCACGATATTCCGACGGTGCGCTTTACCGAGCCGGAGAGCGCGGATTCACTTTGCACGGCAATGAAAGAATTCCTCGACGGTAAAATGGTGTCCCCGGAGACCGTTTCCGAGGCACGGAAAGTAATAGAGAACAAATACACGACCGAATGCTGGGCAAGAAACGTTGCCGCGAAATATAACGTATTACAGGATACTGCCGAAAAATGAAGATTGTTGTCATAACGACCGAACCGCTCAGAGAATACCCGCCGATAATCACGATGATGGAAGTATTGTCGAAAACCGATAACGAGATTATCTGTATTACTCTGTCCAAAGACGAAGTACTTGCGGGTATCAATAACGTCACGAACAAATATCTTACCGAAAAGCCCGTGAATTATTCCGGGCGTTACGTAAGTCCGCGTCTTGTCGCAAGTGCCGCATTCAGACTCGATAACCTGATAAAGAAGCATTACGCGTCAAAAATACCGTCGGTATTTTCAAAGGAGCTGAACGAGGCGGATGTGGTATGGGTCGCGCATGAAAATACATTCGTTTACGGCGGCAAAAAGCTTGCAGATACACTTCCTCCGTACGTATATTCCGTATATGAGCTTCAGCTCAAGCTCGGCAAAAACGCGCCGATATACGAATATTCTGCCGTGAAAGCAAAGGCTTTGGTGGTTCCCGAATACTTCCGTGCACATATTGTTCGGTCGATATATCAAAGAGACGTACTGCCGTTCGTTATTCCCAATAAGCCGTATTATCATCCGCGTACAAAAGAGATGCAGATAAGCGACCGGGAAATAGCCGAAAAAATCGCCGCGATAAAGAAAAGCGGAAGAAAACCGATTATGTATATGGGCATAATCAGCAAGGAAAGACCGCTCGAGGCAGTGATAGAAACAGTATACAAAATGCGGGATAAATACGAGTTCGTTGTTCTCGGCAGCAGAACCCGTTACCTTGACGAGCTTACGGAAAAGTACGGTAACGAATTCACGTATCTCGGCTGCGTTGAGCCTCCGCATCATCTTGAGATTGCAAGTCACGCACACATAGCATACGTGTGTTACGTACCGAACAATAAATCGATCAACGCCGTGTTCTGCGCTCCGAACAAGGTATATGAATTTGCCGGCTTCGGCGTTCCGATGCTTTGCAACGACGTCCCGGGACTTAAATATACCGTTGAAGACAATAAAATGGGCGTGTGCGTTTCCAACGTGAATGAAGAGTCGCTCAAAAATGCCATTCTGGCAATAGAAGCCGGATACGGGGACATGAGCGCCGCCGCAGAAAGCTATTATGACGGTGAAGACCCGAACGATATGTACCTGAAGGTACTGAACGAACAGAAAAAGCAGATATGAACAAGCTTGTATCCGTAATAATTCCGGTTTACAACACGGAAAAATATCTGAGTGAGTGCGTTGAGTCCGTTGCGTGCCAGACTTATACGAATCTTGAGATAATTCTCGTCGACGACGGCTCGACGGATTCGTGCCCGGCGCTGTGTGACGGGCTTTCCGGAAAAGACGGCAGAATCACCGTTATCCACAAGGAAAACGGCGGGCTGTCGTCCGCGAGAAACGCAGGCATCGCCGCCGCACGCGGAGAGTACGTTTCTTTTATTGATTCCGATGACGTAATATCGCCGTTCTTTGCTGAAAGACTGCTCACGGCTGCGGAAAAATACGGCGCCGATTTTGCGGCCTGCCTTTTCAAACGTTTTGAAGATACCGTGCCGGAAATTTCCGAGGGCGAGCGCGAGCCGGAGCTGCTTTCGCGCAGCGAGGCGTTCGGCTGCTTTTTCAGCGGCAGAAACGTCGATATGGTAATAGCACCGAACAAGCTGTACAGACGTTCTCTGTTCGACGGCATAAAATATCCCGAGGGCAGACTTCACGAGGACGAAGCGGTGATTCATCACCTGATAGGGGCTGCAGAGAAGATAGCGTGGCTTGACGAGCCTCACTATTTTTACAGGGTAACCCCGTCAAGCATTACCACTAAATCTTTCAGCCTTGCGCGGCTTGATGAAGCGAAAGCCAAAGAGGACAGAATAGCATATTTCGAGAGTATCGGTGAGCATGTGTACGCCGATAAAACGAGAAAAGTATACCTCAACGTTTTGATGACGCTGTACCGCAGGGTATATTTTAATATTGAAGATAAAGAACTGAAACGCGAAAACTGCCGTGCGCTGCACAGAAGGTTTTGCGAGATATACAAGGAATGCGGCACGGGTGAGTCGGTTACGGCACGCATAAGACATGCTGCGTTCCGCTTTTTGCCGAAAACGGTGTCGTTAATCGACGATAAAAGATTTTCCGAGGGCGAATGATGATTAAACGTATTTTAAAATCGGTTAAGAGAAAACTGAGCGGAAAAACCGCCGAACAGGAAAAAATAGAGTGGCTCGTCAATCACGGGCTCAGAATGGGCGAAAAGGTCGATTGCTTCAGCTGGGCGGGTATAGACTGTCAGTACCCGGGGCTTATCACACTCGGAAACGAAATTACAATCGCCTCCGGCTGCCGCATTCTTGCGCACGATGCGTCCGTCGGCTATCTTACCCGCTCCACAAGAGTCGGAGTGGTTGAGATAGGCGACCATTGCTTTATCGGGGCGGGAACGATTATTCTTCCCAACGTGCGTATAGGAGAGTGGAGCATAATCGGCGCGGGAAGCGTTGTAACGAAGGATATTCCTCCTCACAGCGTAGCAGCGGGAAACCCCGCTAAG
>JAZUGD010000253.1:0-2996 GCA_045641025.1 Eubacteriales bacterium | reverse complement strand
GAGACGTATCGAGTCGCCTATGAGAAGAACGTGTTTCATGATAAATTCCGCCTTTTTTGTGGATTTTTTGTTACTTTGATTCTACCGCAAACCCGCCGTTTTGTCAAGTAAAAACAAGTTCAGTGGGGTTCGCCTTTGGCGAACACCCGCAGAGTTCAGAGTTCAGAGTGCAGAGTGCAGAGTGCAGAGTTATGGTAGTTTTGCCTGCGGCAAAACAATTTATTACCGTAGGGGGCGACGAGGACGTCGCTCCCTACCATGCAATGTTATTTGCTTACAGACATATAATAAAATCAAAACCGTTCGGGTTTTCCTGAACGGTTTTGTTCATTAACTCTGCGCTCTGCACTCATCACTCTGAACTTGGTAAACAAAAAAGCCTCCCGAAGGAGGCTTTTTTGTTTACCATCTCAGTCCGTAATCCGAGTAGTCGGGGTCGCCGACGGGCTCGAGGTTGTTGAACTCTCTGTTCGAGATTACGCCGTAACGCTTCATATATTCATATCTGAGCTTGTTGTTGGCGATAATCTGTTCCTTCTTTTCCGCGATGACCTTCTCGTCCTTCGTCTCGTCGATGTCGTGACGGAGCGAGAAGTCGATGTAGTCGAAGAGCTGAATACGCGATTCCTTTACGTGGCCGAGGCAGGTGCCGCACTTGGCGGACGCTTCAGCCTTGTCGAAGAGGTCAACCGCCTTGTCGATAAAGCTGTGGCGTGCCTCAGCCCAGCCCTTGTCCTCCTCGCTCTTTGCGTAGGCGGGGTCGAAGACCTTCTTCGTCGGGTCGTCGAAGTATACGTTCATATGACTCTGCTCGGAGAACTTCTCCTCAAGGTCGATGAACTCCTTTATATACTTGCCGCTTTCCTTGCCGTAGTAGTCGAGGATGAACTCGTCCATTATCGCCTCGTACTCCTCCTCGCTCATGTAGGGGTTCCAGAGGAGCTTGGCGTTGAGGTAGCCCTTGAGGGCACCGAACTCACCGTTCGGGGTAGCGATGCAGCCCTGCTCGAATACGGAAACGACCTTGTTTTCCGCGAAGAAGCGGGCGTTCTTCTGCATTGCTCTGATGTTCGGGAACATTACGACGGAGTTTGTGAAGTTCGTGCAGTAGTTCCATACCGCGAGGTGAGAGGAAATCTCCGACCAGCGGCGGGTATAGTCTGCCATCGACGCGCCCGTGGGAGCGTAGCCGGGAGTCTCGGCGCACTCGTCAATCGGGTGACGGAAGCAGGTGTTTATCGTGCAGAGACGAACGACCACGTTGTGGCGCGGGCGAATCGTCTTCGGCGGGATGCGGGTATAGGTGTATGCGAAGGTGTCGAAGAGCACGTCGGGGTACTCACTCTCAAGCTCCTCGGCGATACGGTTGACGAACGCGATGTTCGTGCCCGCCTCGCTTCCCTCGGCTTCGTTGATTGCACGGCACTTGTCGCACTTGCACTGACCCTTCGTACCGTCGTTCTGCGTGATGGAGACGATTTTCGCCTGCGGATAGTCGGTCAGTATCTTGCGGACGTTCTTCAGCACGGTCTGATAGATGTTCTCGTCGGAGAGGCAGGGCTGGTCCCAGATGTTGCCCGTCTCGGCGAGGAACGCGATGGTGTGGCAGAAGCCGCCGTAGTATTCCTCGCTGCCGCCGATTTCCTCTGCAAACGGAGCACCCTCCTTGCAGTGACCGCCGTTCATCTTGCGCTTTACGCAGATGTCGGGGGTGTTCTGGCTGTACCAGCAGGAGTTACGGTACGAGAATGCGGGAATCTGCTTGTTCTCTTCAATTCTCGGGATGCGGAGAGTCCTGACGGTGGGCACCTTCTCGAAATCGCGGGAGTAGAAGCGTACGCCGCAGTACTCCTCGAGGAAGGTGTAAACTCCGTAGAGCACGCCTCTCTTGCCGCCGATTATGTATATTCTCTTTGCTCTCGAGCGGATGATGAAGCCCTCGTCGCCGAGCTCGGCCTTTTCCTTCTTGGTGTAGCCGCCGCGGTTCGTGTAGCCGAGAACGATCTCGGTAGGCTTCTTCTCTCTCGTGTCGCGGAATTCGGCGATGGTCGCACCGCAGATTTTCGCGAGGTAACGCTTCAGCTCTCTTGCCGCGGTGAGGTCGGTAGGCGTCGGCTCACCGGGGTAGATTATCTGATATTCGCTGTCGAAATTTTTTGCTATAAGCATTGTTTTTCTCCTTTTCCGAAAGGAAATTTTGTTATGTTTATTATAGCACGAACGAAGCGAGATTTGCAAGAGAAAAACGGGGACGAAGTGCAGAGTTCAGAGTTCAGAGTGCAGAGTTAATGTGGTTTTGCTCCGCAAAACGAAAATATTTAAATTTTGTACTCCCTTTCGTCCGTGCACGGACTTGAGTTACAACGTAGGGAGTGGGTGTCCGGCAAAGCCGACCCCCCACTCCCTACGTTCCCGTCGCCCCGCACTCTCTCCCGTCCGTGCACTTACTTTCTTTTTTAAATTAAATCCGAAAACCGCCAATCGGCGGTTTTCTTCCTCAACTCTGCACTCTGCACTCTGCACTCCGTCCGTCGGAAAATTCCGTCTTCCGCTCCGTATCCCCCTCCGTGAAAAATACTTGCAAAATTTCGCGAGGGGGTATATAATTATACTGTATCATTGGCTATTTATATTCCTATTAAGACTGCAAAGGCGGGAATGACCATGAAACGTATAGGAAAAACCACCGTACGCACGCTGTCGGGCGTGCTTGCCGTCGTGCTTCTTCTGGGAGCGGCGGGTGTTTTCCCCGTGCCCGTACGCGCGGCGGAGAAAATCCACTACGGCGACGTAAACGGCGACGGACTCGTAACCACGGCAGACTCGAATACCCTGTGCCGCTATATTGCCGGCTACGTAATCGAAATAAACGAAAAAGCGGCGGACCTCAACAAGGACGGCCTTGTATCCTCAGCCGACCTTACGTTCTTTTACCGCTGTCTTGCGGGAATGTCCGCGCTCCCCGTTGATACCGACGAGCCCGATCCGGACGTACC
>JAZUGD010000252.1:0-3137 GCA_045641025.1 Eubacteriales bacterium | reverse complement strand
CCTTCTTGGGCTCGCTCGTGATAAGACGCTCGGAGTATGTCTTGCGGGAGAAGCCCGTAACCGCCTTGCATCTGCCGAGCAGATTGATAAGCGCGGTCATATAGTAGGGACCCATGTCGAGCATGGGACCGCCGCCCTTTTCGTAGAAAAATTCCGGGTCCGGATGCCAGCTCTCGGGACCGCGGCAGAGCATGTGAACGTCACCGCCGATAACCTCGCCGATGGCACCTGCGTCTATGAGCTTGCGCGCCGTCTGTATGCCTGCGCCGAGGCAGGTGTCGGGTGCACCACCGAGAAGAACGCCCTTCTCGCGTGCGAGCTGTACGAGCTCACGACCTTTGTCAAGCTCGGTTGCAAGCGGTTTCTCTGAATATACGTTCTTGCCTGCGAGAATCGCCGCCTTCGTTACCGCATAGTGGTTAACGGGCTGGGTGATGTTGAGCACGATGTCAACCTCGGGGTCGGCAAACAGCTCGTACATGTCGTTATAAAGCTTTGGAATGTTGTATTCTTTAACCGCCTTTTCGGCGCGCTCTCTGATAAGGTCGCACACGCCGATGACCTCAACGT
The DNA here is from genome assembly GCA_045641025.1 of Eubacteriales bacterium. GTDB lineage: Bacteria > Bacillota > Clostridia > Oscillospirales > CAG-272 > UMGS1312. The sequence continues at coordinate 2,567 of JAZUGD010000252.1, read as the reverse complement.
CTCTGTAAAGAGAGGTAAGGTTCTTGAGGTATATAGAGCTTATGTTGCCTACGCCTACGAAACCGATTTTTACCTTTTCCATAATTTTATCCTTCTATATTAAAGTTTCGGGGAGCAGAAATCTGCTCCCCTTATTATGTATGGACTGTGATTTACTGACCCATCCGGTCTGCGTACCAGTTCTGGTATGCGGCAACGAGAGTGGTGTATTTCTCCTCGGTGGTCGAAATCATGTCGTTGTACTCGTCGCTGTCGCCGACTTCCTTCTTGAGACCCTTGATGGCGTCTTCGAATTCAGCGGCGGTCATCGCGTCGATTCTCTTCATGATGTCCTTCGAGTACTTGTCAACCGCATCGAAGAACTCGGTGTTGTCCTCGGTTACGTAGTTGGTGAAGCCGATGAACGGGCTCTTGAGAGAATCAAGGTTCTGCTGTCTTGCATCGTCCCAGTAGCTCATCGGGATGCCCTCGCCCGGGAAGGTCAGGAATTCGTTACCGGTGTTGATGAGGTCCATCTTGTACTCATCGCTGATGATCTTGATGGTGGTCTGCTCGTCATCGGCATATTTCCAGTGAACGCCTTCAACTCCGTACTGGAGCAGGGTGCGGATGGTGGGATCGGTGTTGATGAGGGTGATAACCTGCATTGCACGGCTTACGTCGGCGCTGTATGCGCTTACCGCGAACATGGACTGATACATATCCTCGGTCTCGGCTCTCGGCATTGCAATCGGAATTGCGTAGTAATCATCCTCGTACTGTCTTACCTCTGCGAGGTCACACTTGATAACGGATACGCCGAATTCCTTGATGGAGGTATCGCTTGAAACGTAGCCTGCCTCTTTGAGTCTCTTTTCCATTGCGACGGTGTTGGTGAACGCCTTAAGACCGAATACGTTACGTACGGTCTGACGTGCGTTCGGGTCGCTTTCATCGGATACGAGAGTACCGAGGATGGAGAAGCGTCCGTCGTCCTGTGCACTCCAGAACTTAAGTCCGGTGGTGCTGATTTCGCCTACGAAAGGAGTAACGGAGGTGTTCTTGCCGACTGCGGTGATGAAGCTTTCGGCGTCGAGAAGAGTCGTGAACTCCTTGCGGTCGTAGTGAAGCTGCTCGCAGAGCTTCTTGTTTACAAGCATGAACGTATAGTCACCGATGACGTGGTTCGTGGGAACGGTGTAGTTAATGCCGTAGTACTTACCTGCGTCAAGGAACGAGGGATATACGTAAGACTTGATAAGCTTGGAGGAAGCGGCAAGCGACTCGTCGATGGGGGAGAGGTAGCCGTTCTCACAGTAGTACGTGAAATCCTCGTAACCGCGGATGCAGAAGATGTCGAGCTGGTTCGTGCTGACGGAAGGGAAGAACTCGATAACGTCGCCGTTCTCGTCGGTGCCTTCCTCAAAGGTGGTCTCGACCTCGGTAGTCTCGACTATGTCGGTGAATACCTCGCCGTTCTTCTTTGCTTCCTTGGAAGCCTTCTTACGGGAAGCCTCTTCATCGGCAGTCTGCTTGAGTCTTGCTTCGATTGCTTCGATTTCGTCTTTTACGGTAGCTTCATATTTGTCATCGGAGATTGCATGGAGCTCGATGGCAGTATTATTGCTTTTCTTGATTATTGCATTGATAGCGGCCTCAACCTTTTTGATTGCGGCGGAAGTGGTGTCCTTTGACGTAGGGAGCCAGAGCGACAGAGTCATGTTGTAATCCGTCGAGCCGGACGTGTCAACGCCGGTGGACTTGGTGCAGGCACACATTCCCACGAGCATGAGAAGGGCAAGCACGAGACACGAGAGCTTCTTTTTCATTTGTTCCTCCTAGGAATAGCCGTACCCCAAATAACAGGAGTACTACTTTACTACTATAATAATACTACAATTACGCCCGACTGTCAATAACAAAGCGCAATTTTGTAATCAGTCAAGGTAATCTTTCAGGCGCTTCGAACGGCTCGGATGACGCAGCTTGCGGAGTGCCTTTGCTTCTATCTGACGGATACGCTCTCTCGTGATGTTGAATTCCTTGCCGACCTCCTCGAGAGTACGGGCACGACCGTCGTCAAGACCGAAGCGGAGCTTCAGCACGTGCTCCTCACGGGGAGTAAGAGTGTGAAGCACCTCGTTGAGCTGTTCCTTGAGAAGCTCGTAGGAGGCAGCCTCGGACGGAGCGGGAGAATCGTCGTCGGGGATGAAGTCGCCGAGGTGGCTGTCCTCCTCCTCACCGATGGGAGTTTCAAGCGATACGGGGTCCTGCGCTATCTTGAGAATCTCGCGTACCTTGTCTGCGCTCATGCCGATGACCTCGCCGATTTCCTCGGCGGTAGCCTCATGGCCGAGCTCCTGCAGAAGCTGACGTGAAACTCTCGTTACCTTGTGAATGGTTTCTACCATATGTACGGGAATACGGATGGTTCTCGCCTGGTCCGCGATGGCTCTCGTTATCGCCTGCCGAATCCACCACGTTGCGTAGGTGGAGAATTTATAGCCCTTGGTGTAGTCGAACTTCTCAACGGCCTTGATCAGGCCGAGATTGCCCTCCTGAATCAGGTCGAGGAAGAGCATGAAGTC
>JAZUGD010000251.1:0-1851 GCA_045641025.1 Eubacteriales bacterium | reverse complement strand
ACGGCGGCGGCTCTACCACCTTCGTTGCCAAGGAAGAGGGGGACGACGCGGCAAAGGTCATCAACCGTCCTTCCGACGGTTCCGAGCGTTCCATTTCCAACGGCTTCATCATAGCCTCTCTCACCGTTCCCTCGGATACGTTCGACCATGCGTCGGTATCAGTCGCGGACGAATACGTGACGCCGGGAACTTCAACGGAGGTCACCGTATACGGAGTATCTCCCGCAGGCACGAAAGCGGAAATACCCGACAACGCTGTTATCGAAGCGACACTCGGTACGGTAGAGAACGGAGTATTCACGTCCGACGGTACGGCGGGCGACGCTGTCATTTCCGTCACGGCAGACGGTGTGAGCGTGGGTCACGCGACGGTTCACGTCGTCGTTCCCGACAGTATTGAATTCGTACAGGAAGAGTTTTCGGTACCTTTCGGAAAGACCATCAATCTTGACATAAAAGCGACTTACGGACTGAACACCGTGAAGACGAAGCCCTCCGATTTCGACTTCAGTCTTATGCTCGACACGGGCGTGATAGAAGACGGAAAGCTGACGGCTCCGGAAGAAGACGAGCTTTATATGCTTTGGGACTACGTTTTCGCGTCCCTCGTATTCGATGAATCAATGGAGATATCTGCCGCTGTCAATTACGGCAGAGGCTCCTATACTTTCATTGATTTTGAGGACGGAACGACAAATTATTTCTACCGTCAGAACAACCCGGGATACAACTACATATATACTCCCGGTGAGACCTCCGTCGCCACTGCAGAGGACGGAAAGGTACACAGCGGCAACTATTCGCTCAGAGTCGATTTCGACTGCTCCGTATCGAGTGAGAGCGGATACCGCAGCGCAATGGTCGGCTATTACGGCGGAATGATAGACCTGCGCGGCGCGACGAGCTTCGGTATGTGGATGTACGTTCCGACCGAGGTCAAGGGACTTAACGGAAGGCTCTTCCTCTGCAAGGTCACGGACCGTGACGCGAACGGAAACATCGTCGGTTACGAGGGCTACTACACGAGCAACGTCATTGACGGCGACTCGGTGTGGGACGTCGGGTTCGTCACCCGGTACGACGAGCCGGGCTGGCACTATATCTCTTTTGACATCAACACTGGAGACGACTGGTGCATATTCCCCGGAGCGACTCTTCTCGACATTTACGTCAGCGACAGAGATAACTCGAACTTCGGGTACGATCACCGCGATTATAAAAACCGCAACTCCGACATCGTTCTCTATTTCGACGATATTTCGGTAGATTTCTCATCAGCACGAGATGACCGTGAGGCTCCCGTCTTCTCGGATATTCTCTATGCGGACGAGACCTTCAACGACGCGCTTCCTCTTGAAAACGGAACTGTTGAGAAAAGAAGCGTGGTGTCCTTCTCCGCAAGAGTTGCAGAGGACACGTCGAATCAGAATTACACGGGCATCGATGCTTCCACCGCGAAAGCGTATATCGACGGCGCGGAGGTACCGTGCACGTTTGCAAACGGGATCATGGTGATTCCCGACACCTTCCTCACCGACGGCGTACATACGGTAAAATTCTCGGTGTGCGACGCGGCGGGCAACTATGCTTCCGTCGTGCGCACCGTTGATATCGAAGCGGATTCCGGAAAGCCGACACTGAGACTTGAGCCTCATGACAAAACGCTCGATAAGATCCTCTTCGGCTCCGTCTGGTACGCAGACCTCGTGGCGACGGATATCGAAAAGGTCGATTCGGTAACGGTTGAGCTCGACCTGAGCAACATGAGCGAATGGGGCTTCTACGATACTTACTACGAATGTTATCTCGACCCGGACGGAATAATTGAGGTCGCGCCCGGTTTCAAGGCTG
>JAZUGD010000250.1:0-4158 GCA_045641025.1 Eubacteriales bacterium | reverse complement strand
GTACTCACAAGGGTATCACCTCCATCCAGATGGACCTTAAGATAGACGGTCTTACCCCCGAAATCATCAAGGAAGCACTCGCAGTAACCCACAAGGGCCGCGACTACATCATCGACGAGATCATCCTCAAGGCTATCCCGACTCCGAGAGCCGAGGTTTCCGACTTCGCACCGAAGATGGTTTCCATGAAGATTCCGGTAGACAAGATTCGTGAGGTCATCGGTACCGGCGGTAAGGTAATTCAGAAGATAGTTGCCGACACCGGCGCAAAGATTGACATCGAAGAGGACGGCTCCGTCTTCATTTCCGCAGTTGACAAGAAGGCCATCGAGGCAGCACGCGACACCATCGCGGGCATCATCTTCGAGCCCGAGGTAGGCTGCATCTACACCGGTAAGGTTACGAGAATCATCCCCATCGGCGCGTTCGTAGAGTTCGCGCCCGGCAAGGAAGGTCTCGTACACATCTCCAAGCTTGACAACAAGCGCACCGAAAAGGTAGAGGATATCTGCAACGTAGGCGACGAGATGAAGGTCAAGTTCCTCGGTGTTGACGAGAGAGGCAGACTGAACCTCTCCCGCAAGGACGCTCTTTAATTGAAAATTTGGGGCAAAAACCCCACCTGCACGCGGGGTCACAAGACCCCGCGTGTGCATTTTCGGGGGAAGAAAAGGAGGGCAGAGTATGGACGAAAAAGACAGACGTCCGGAAGACCGTGAGCCGCAAAAGCCTACGGTCGTACCCGAATCCGAGCGCAAGCCGATAGTGCAGAAAACAAAATACAGAAAAAGAGAAGTAAACGTCGGGCTGATAATCACCGCAGTCCTGCTTGCCTCCGTAATTATCGCGTGCGTGCTTGTGCTTGATTCACGCAGACGCGCAAACAAACCCGTGCCCGAAGAGAACGGCGAGACAACCGCAGCGCAGAGTGAAGCCGTGCCCGACAGACTGTCGGTAACCCTCACGCCCGATGACGTCTCAAAAGGGGACCTTATCCTCGTAAACTTCGACAACGCATACGTTTTCGGAAGCGAGGAGCCCGCGTCGGTATTCGACGGCAAAACCGCGTCGTATAAGGTGAACGACAAAAACGTCACGCTCAACCCCGAAACGATAAACCGCTTCAACGTGCTGATGGACGAATTCTACGCGCAGACCGAATGCCGTGACGTAATGGTCGTCAGCGGCTTCCGCACGAAGGAGTTCCAGCGTGAACTCTACGACAGACGCGTAGAGAGCGAGGGAGCGGAAGCGGCTGCCGCATACGTCGCCCTGCCGGGCTACAGCGAGCACCACACGGGGCTCGCGATGGACTTGTCCGTTTATACGGCAAACGGCGAAGGGTACTACGTGCGCGACTACGAGCCGTGCAAGTGGCTTATAGATAATTTCGAAAACTACGGCTTCATTCTCCGCTATCCGGACGATAAAGCCGAAATAACCGGTATAAATTACGAATCGTGGCATTACCGTTACGTCGGTCTGCCGCATTCGCTCATTATGAAAAAACTCTCTCTCTGTCTTGAGGAGTATATAGGGCTTCTCGGCACAATGGGAGACGGAAACTGCCTTACCTTTGACGGCACCACGGCACAGGTTGTGCCCGACGGAGAGCTTACGTTTGCCGACGGATGCTCGGTCGTGCGGTATTATAAGGCGGCAAAGAACGGAAACACCGAAATTCCCGTACCCGAGGAGTTCGGGTACAGCGTGTCCGGCGACAATGTCGGCGGGTTCATAATTACGTACTATAACGCAAAAGTTGGGGGTTAATATGGAAAGCAGAACCATAGCACTTCAGAAAATCATCGACGAGCTTTCGCTTGAGGTCATCTACACGCCCGACGACCCGGAGTCGATTCCGGTAGGACGTACCGACGTCAACCGTGCGGGACTTCAGCTTGCGGGCTTCTTCGACCATTTTGAGCCGCAGAGAATACAGATAATCGGTACTGCGGAATACGTGTTCCTGCAGAAAATGGAGCCCGAAAAGCGTACGACCGCGGTCGCTGACTTCTTCAAGAGCTCGCCCGTTGCGGTAGTGTTCACTCATGCGCACCGCCCCGACGATGAAATCATCGACCTTGCGAAAATGTTCGACGTTCCGCTGCTTTGCACCGGGGAGCGTACGAGCGGCGTGATGTACGACCTCGTTGCCTTCCTTAACGTAAGACTTGCCCCCACGATAACGCGTCACGGCGTTCTCGTCGAGGTTTACGGTGAGGGACTGCTCATACTCGGCGACAGCGGAATCGGTAAAAGCGAGACCGCTATCGAGCTTATAAAGCGAGGTCACAGACTCATCGCCGACGACGCCGTCGAAATCAGCGCCGTATCGTCCAAAACTCTCGTAGGACGCGCGCCCGACCTCATCCGTCACTACGTAGAGCTTCGCGGTATCGGAGTCGTTGACGTACGCCGCATCTTCGGCGTCGGTGCCGTCAAGGACAGCGAGAAGATAGATATGATAGTAAAGCTCGAGCCGTGGGAGGACGGAAAGGCGTACAACCGCATGGGACTCGAGGAGGAATATACCGACATTATGGGACACATGATTCCCACCACCGTAATTCCCGTAAAGCCGGGTCGTAACCTTGCCATAATCCTCGAGATTGCCGCCATGAACAACAGACAGAAGAGAATGGGCTACAATGCGGCAAGAGAGTTCAACAACAAGCTTATGGAAAGCGCCGGTCTGCCCGTTGACGGAAACGAGTAATATGAAAAAGATAATTTCGGTTATCTGCGCCGCCGTGCTTTGCCTCTCACTCTGCTCCTGCTCCGTGATATACGGTATGTTCGGCATCAGCTCCGATTACCGTACCGAGCCGGCGATTGCGTATCCCGAGGCGGACGGCGAGACTGCCGCCGCGCTTGCCGATATGATAAGCATGCTGACGCTCGGCTCGCCCGAGCTGCCCGAGTTCAAGGACGTCGTTTCGGCCATGGACAAGTGCCGTGACTCCGTGCTGTTTTATATGCTCGGCCACAACTACGGCAAGTACACGGGCGACCTCAAGCGCCTTGACGAGGCAAGCGAGAAATACCCGCAGATGACGGTCACGAACCTCATCCCCGCAGTCGAATTCGAGGCTACCGTATATAAGTATTTCGGCGGCTTCCGTAAGATTTCGAACGCAAGCGGTCAGCTGTTCGTCTATCTGGACAGAATCAGCGCATACACCGCCGTAACGGTGCCCGACGTCGGACAGGTTGACGTGAATATCACGTCGCTCGTCGAAACGGAGCATACGTACCGTTTTAACGTCACGTGCTCTCTCGGCGACGTCACCTCGGACGAATACTCCGTCATCGTCGTCAAGCGCGAGGACGGCTCGATGTATTTCGACCGCGTAACCTTACCCGAAGAATAAAAAATGCTCCCCTGCGAATATCGCAGGGGAGCATTTCTGCTTTGTTTCGTCAGAACAGCTGTCCGGGAAGCTTAAGCTTTTCCTTCGCGGGGAAACGGGCGTCGAACGCGTCGGCGTCGCTCTCACTCACGAGATAAACCTCGGGCGTGCCGTAAACTCCGGTGATACCGTCAAGGTAGCCGGGTACAAGCTCGCGGCAAAGGAAGAACGAAGCGTCCATCCCCTCGGGCAAGCCCTTGTACCTTATCCCGAAGTCGGACGCATAGGTGAAACCGCTCTTTCCGTAAAAGGCAATATTGCCCTCGAAAAGCACGGCTCCGTAACCGAGCCTTGCCGCCGCGTCAAGCGAATAGTCAAGCAGCGCTTTGCCGTAGCCTTGCCTCTTGAGTGCGGGTGTTACCGAAATCGGTCCCATCGTAAGAACGGGAATTTCCCGTCCGTCGTCCGCGTCGATTTTCGCACGGACGAATACGTTCTGTCCGATAATAGAGCCTTCCTTCTCCATTACGAAATCGAGCTCACGCACGAATGCGGGGTCGTCACGCAGAACGTGAAGAAGGTAATGCTCAAGGCATCCGGGGCGGTACACGTTCCAGAATGCTTCTCGCACGAGGTTTTCGACTGCGTCATAGTCGCAGGCAGTTTCCTGACGTATGGTAAAATCGTTTTTATTCATTGTTTATCCTCCTGAATATTGTTGTCTTCAATTATCGTAAGGCGGGAGGCAGGCGTATTGGCTGACCTCCCGGTCAGCAAACAATGCCCGAAGCGTAGTACTTGTTCA
>JAZUGD010000249.1:0-2078 GCA_045641025.1 Eubacteriales bacterium | reverse complement strand
TTGGCTCACAGAACGACATGGCTACGATCCGACTTCTGTCGGTACTCTCCGTGTGAGTCTCGGGGTAGCACGCACCGCCGATGCAGAAGTCCGCACCCGATTCGCGAAGCTCGCGCACGAGGTCGGAGGCGTATCTGTAATCCCACGTCGAGCGGTCACTGCCCGCAAGCTCGGGAGTGAGGTCACCGCGAAGCGCCATTACGTTCTCGATTCCCGCCGCCTTCATGTCCTCGATTCTCTCGTGAACGGTCTCGCGCGTGGAAGAAACGCAGGTGAGGTGGGCGAGTGTCGGCACGCCGTAGGTCTCGCTGATATTTTTCGCTATGTCGAGAGTATATTTGCTCGTGCCGCCGCCCGCACCGTACGTAACGCTGACGAACGAGGGGCGCAGCTCGGCTATCTTTCCCGTAGCCTCGCGCACGCTGTCGAACGACGCGTCCGTCTTCGGCGGGAATACCTCAAAGGAGAGGGAGTAGCCGTCACGTGAAAGTATGTCTTTTATCTTCATAAAATTTCCTTATTTTTTCGTAAGAGTACCGAGGTCGTACGGTGTGGTCTGATATACGAAATAGTTCAGCCAGTTGGAGAAGAGCAGGTTAGCGCACGAGCGCCACGATACGACGGGTGCGCGTTTGTCGTCGTCTCCGGGGTAGTAGTTCTTCGGTACGTCAATCGGGAGCCCCGCGTCCTTGTCGCGTCTGTATTCGCGGTCGAGCGTCAGCGGGTCGTACTCGGAGTGACCGGTGAGGAATATCTGCTTGCCGTTCTTCGTCATCACGGCGTAGAGCCCTGCCTCGTCGCTCTCGGCGAGAATCTTGAGCTCCTTGTGCGCGGCAACGTCCTCGCGGTGCACCGTCGTGTGACGGGAGTGAGGCACCATGAAGAGGTCGTCGAACCCGCGGAAGAGGATGCAGTTCTTCTTTACAACCTTGTGCGGGAATACGCCGAAGAGCTTGCTCTCGAGCGGATACTTGTTTATGCCGTAGTGGTAGTACAGCCCCGCCTGCGCACCCCAGCAGATGTGCATCGTGCTGTGAACGTGAGTCTTCGACCACTCCATAATGCGGCATAACTCGTCCCAGTAGTCCACCTGCTCGAACGGTATCTGCTCAACGGGGGCGCCGGTTATCACCATGCCGTCGTAGCTTTCATTCTTCACTTCTTCAAACGTCGAGTAAAACGCCTCAAGATGCTCTCTCGATACGTTCTTCGACTCGTGTGAGCTTGTGCGGAGCAGGGTAGCCTCCACCTGAAGCGGCGTGTTTCCGAGCAGACGGAGAAGCTGTGTTTCCGTGTCTATTTTCGTCGGCATGAGGTTGACGATTGCGATGCGCAGAGGACGAATGTCCTGCGTTACCGCTCTCGTTTCGTTCATGACGAAAATATTCTCGTCGGTCAGCGTTTTGTACGCCGGAAGCTCATTCGGTATTTTAATCGGCACGGCTTATAACCTCTTATTCGTTAACTTTTGCAAGCGCCTGAGCGATGTCTTCGATCAGGTCTTCCTTGCTTTCAAGACCGCAGGAAAGACGTACGAGGTCGGGAGATACTCCCGCTGCAACGAGCTCCTCGTCGTTCATCTGACGGTGAGTCGCGCTTGCGGGGTGCAGACAGCACGTGTGCGCGTCCGCAACGTGAGTTTCGATAGCGGCAACGTGAAGGTTCTTCATGAACTTCTCGGCGGCGGCACGTCCGCCGCGGACACCGAAGCTTACGACGCCGCACGAGCCGTTGGGCAGGTATTTTTGCGCTCTCTCATAGTATTTGTCTCCGGGAAGACCGCAGTAGCTTACCCACGATACGTTCGGGTCGGTCGTAAGATACTCGGCTATTGCCTGAGCGTTCTCGCAGTGTCTCTTCACGCGGACGTGGAGAGATTCAAGCCCGAGATTCAGCATGAACGCGTTTTCGGGAGACTGCACGGAGCCGAAGTCGCGCATGAGCTGTGAGGTCGCCTTCGTGATGAAGGCCTTCTTGCCGAAGCGCTCGGTGTAAATAACGCCGTGATAGCTGTCGTCGGGAGTGCAGAGACCGGGGAACTTCTCGGCGTGAGCCGTCCAGTCGAAATTGCCGGAGTC
>JAZUGD010000248.1:0-1856 GCA_045641025.1 Eubacteriales bacterium | reverse complement strand
AATTCCGAATTCCGAATTCCGAATTCCGCATTAGTTCTGAACTCTGCCACTCTGCACTTACTTGTCCGTGCCTTCAAGCAGGCTTGCGAGCTCGTCGCGCGCGGCCTCCATGACCCTGTAATCCTCGGTGAAGGTGCGGATATCGGTCGTGACCTTGTTTACGATCTTCATCGCGGTGCCCTCACCGTATGCTTCCTCAACGAGGTGCATATAGTCGAAGTCGTCAAAGCCGTCGCGGATCTGGTAAAGTCTCCACGATGCGATGGGGCCGGGCGCCAGTCCGAACAGCTTTCCGTAATACAGAAGCAGACCGTCGCCGTAATCGAACTCCCACTTCTCTGCGTTGAGGGACTTCATGGTGACGTATTTCCAGTCTGCGGTGGTACTCCAGTAGAGGATACCGTCGCAGTCGTACAGGTACTGCTGCCATGCAACGACTCTGTTGCCGATGCCGTTGTAAATCATGAAGTAGTTCGGGTACGGCGGCTGAGGTGCGATGCAGATGTACCACCAGCCCTTGTGCGCTTCCGCCTTGAGGGTCTGCCATCTGTCCTCGAAATCGCCGTACTTGCGGTACATCTGGCTCGTGGTCCAGCGGTTGCCGTCGCTGTATCTGCCGAATGCGGCGGACTGCGGGCACCATATCGTGATGTACGGGCGTATCAGCTCGACCGCGTCGATGTTTTTCATCTGCATGTCGCTGTCGGCATAGGAGTTCGACGCGAGCGGCACGACGATGTTGAGGTAAGCGTCATCGCCGAGAAGACCGCGCAGTCTTTCATACTGTGTGCGTACGCGGTAAAGACCGGAGGCGTACGGCTCGTCAACGGGGTAGAAGTAGCCCTTGTCAAGCCAGTCGGGATTGGTGGTGAGCTTTTTGTACGAATCCTTTATGTAGTCGTAATCCTTCACGAAATCGACGGTGTCCCAGTTTGAGGGAGTACCTGCGGAAATACAGAACGAGGTAACACGGGGGTCGCTCATGTATTTGTCGTTTCTGTCGTCGAGTATGTCACCGGCTTCGTACGGCAGGTCGTACTGCGAGAGGTTGTTCTCGAGCATGAACTCGTAATACTTGACGGAGGTAACGGAGTCGTCGCCGTCGTACATGTGCTCGTAGCCGTAAATCTCGCCCCAGCCGAGGCCGAACGCGGATGCGCTGTAAGGCGTGTCGGGCAGGGTGAAATCCCATACCTTCGCGAAAATCGCCGCCTTCTTGACCTCGTTTCCGTCGGCGTCCTTCACGGTAACGTACGATTTATACATGCCCGCGGGGGCTTCCTTGTCGGCTTTGACCGTAATCATGAAGCCCTGAAGGTTACCGGGCACAAGCTCGAACGGAGCCACGTTCGGGAGGAGTGCCTCGGGCATGTAGCCGCGAACGTCGGGCTTGCCCTGAACGTACATGCCGCCTATCATTGCGGCTTCCCAGTAGTACTCTTTTTCGACCTTGACCTCAAGCGTGTGTCCGCCGTACTCGTACTCAAGCGGCGCGACGTCAATCGTCATGCCCTCGTACGCCTCTTTAGTCGTGAGGTAGAACTGACACGACTCGTACTCGTTGCGGGCAAGCCTGATTTTGTACGCGTACTCGCCGGTATTGTCGGTCTGCTCGCGGAATATCTTCTGCATCGTGGAAGAGAAGAACGCGTCGAGGTTCTTGTTTTCTTTCTCGGCGGCAACCTTGACGTTTTCGAATACCATTCTCACGTTGCCGAGGGAAATATCGTCCCACTTTGCAAGATATTTGAGCATCTTGGTAACGTCGGAAACGGTGAGCTTACCGTTTGCGTCAACGTCGGCGGCGTCGGTGTTTACGTCAACGTCCCACGCGGCGATTTTCTTGAGCATCGAGG
>JAZUGD010000247.1:0-3410 GCA_045641025.1 Eubacteriales bacterium | reverse complement strand
GGCGTATACGCCGTACCCGATGAGATAAACTCCGCCGTAGCGTGGGCAAAGCTCGCGTCCTTCGGCGCAAAGATCGATAAGCTTACTCCCGAACAGATAGAATATCTTGCGGGAACGGGTGCATGAAAATGAAAGCAAAAGAAGTTCTTGAGTACGTTCTCTCCGACAAACCCAAGAGAATAATTCTCGATACCGACGCGGCAAACGAGGCGGACGATCAGTTCGCCATAGCGTACGCCGCACTCTGCCCGAACCTGACGCTTGAGGCGGCCACCGCCGCTCCGTTCACTCATACCGACGGAAGCGACGCGGGAGAGGGAGCGAAACGCAGCCTCGATGAGGCCGAAAAGGTCATCTCTCTTGCGGGCACGGGCACACCTTGCCATGCGGGAGCGAGTTCGTTTATGGGGTTTGGCGGTATTCCCGTTGCATCCCCCGCGGCGCAGGCGATAATCGACGCGGCACACGCTCCGGGCGAGCCGCTTATAGTTGTCGGAATCGGCGCGGGCACGAACATTGCCTCCGCTCTTATGATAGCTCCCGATATTGCTGACAAAATGATAGTACTCTGGCAGGCGGGCAACTCTCCCGAGAACGGCTCGGGCGGGGAGTACAACATGTGCGGCGACATAAATGCCGCAAAGGTGATTTTCTCCTCACGCGTTCCGCTCGTTCTGTGCCCCGCGTACGACGCGGCGGCGTGCCTGTCGGTCACCCTCGGTGAGCTTGACGCGAACCTCACGGACACTCCCGTGAATAATTACCTGAGGGAACAGCTTTACAGATACGTCGGTACCACCGCTCCCGAAACGAAAAAGGTGGTATGGGATATAGGAGTTATCGGGCTTCTCTCCGCTCATGCGGGAACGTGCGAGGTCAGGGAAAGACCGTCCGTCTGCGACGGAGGCACGTACGGACGCGGCAGGGGAGAGTTCACTCTCGTTACGTCCCTCGACCGTGACGCCGTATACGCCGATATGTACAAAATTCTCGGAGGCGCAAAGTGAGCGCCGCGGTTTACGTTCTGAGCGCGCTTATCGCGATGAGCGTCCCCGTTCTGCTTTACCTTATCATCGGTAAAAAGAAACGTCTTGCCGTGCCGTGTCTTATCGCGGGCAGTGCGGGCGTGCTCACGGCAGTGGCTGACGTTATCGCCTACGCCGTCGCGACGGGGTCGCTTGAAGGCGACGTGCGCGGCTGGTCGGACGATTTCTTCCGCGGGTCGCTTCTGTACATCGGTGTGTTTGCAGCGGTGCTGTCGGCTCTGCTGCTTCTCTCCGCCGTAAGCGGAAAGAGAATGCGCCGCGTGCGGCTCGTGCTCTTCGTGCTCTGCCCGTTTGCCGTCATCGCCTTCGGAGCGCTTCTTGCGTCCCCCGCGGCGGGAGGTGCGTTCCCCGTTGACACGTATATTCTCGCACTCGTACCGGGTGCGGCGGCACTCGTTTATTTCGCTCTTGCCGCAGAGTCGGCATTCGGCGGAAAAATGCGCTGATAATTCCGAAAATCGCCCCGCAGTACTTGTTATTCGGGAAATTTCGGGTTATAATAATAAAGTATGCAATATTCAATAATGTTTGGAAAGGCTCGGTATATAAAATGAGTGAAAAACTGCAGAAAATCAAAGGCTTCGGCGGTGTTGAAGGCCCCGTTCTGACCATCGTCATGGATGGCGTCGGTATCGCCGCACCGAGTGACGGAAACGCGGTTAATCTCGCGGTCACCCCCAACCTTGACAGAATAATGAAAGAGTACCCGATGGTAACTCTCAAGGCTCACGGCACCGCCGTAGGTCTCCCCTCCGACGACGACATGGGTAACTCCGAGGTCGGCCACAACGCGCTCGGCTCCGGTCAGGTCTTCGCACAGGGCGCAAAGCTCGTTTCCTCCTCCATTGAGAGCGGCAAGATGTTCGCGTCAAACGCATGGAAGGAAATCGCAGAGGGCGCAAGACAGGGCACCCTCCACTTCATCGGACTCTTCTCCGACGGTAACGTACATTCTCATATCGACCACCTCAAGGCAATGCTCGCAGAGGCAAAGAAGGAAGGACTCCCCAGAGTCAGAATCCACATCCTTCTTGACGGCCGTGACGTCGGCGAGACCTCGGCTCTCGAGTACGTACGTCCCTTTGAAGAATATATCTCCTCTCTCCGCTCCGCCGACTTCGACATAAAGATCGCGTCCGGCGGCGGCAGAATGAACATCACCATGGACCGTTACGGTGCAAACTGGGCAATGGTCGAGAGAGGCTGGCACACCCACGTGCTCGGCGACGGCAGACAGTTCGCGTCGGCTGAGGAGGCTATCACCGTTTACCGTGAGGAGACCGGTGCGATTGACCAGGACCTCCCCGCATTCGTAATCGCAGAGGACGGCAAGCCCGTCGGAACGATAGAGGACGGCGACAGCGTCGTATTCTACAACTTCCGCGGCGACCGTGCGCTTGAAATCTCCACCGCCTTCGAGGCAGGTGACGACTTCGACAAGTTTGACCGCGTTCGCGTTCCCGCCGTTACCTACGCCGGAATGCTCGAGTACGACGGCGACCTCCACATCCCGTCCCGTTACCTCGTAAATCCTCCGGAAATCACCGGAACCATGGGCGAATATCTCACCGAGACCGGCGTGAGCCAGCTCGCAATCTCCGAGACGCAGAAGTACGGCCACGTAACCTATTTCTGGAACGGCAACAGAAGCGGCAAGTTCTCCGAAGAGCTTGAAACCTATATCGAAATCCCGTCCGACGTCGTACCCTTCGAGCAGCGTCCGTGGATGAAGTGCGCCGAGATTACCGACAAGCTCATCGAGTGTCTGAAGAGCGGTGAGTACAAGTGCCTCCGCGTCAACTTCCCGAACGGCGACATGGTAGGTCATACCGGCTCGCTTCCCGCAACCATCTGCTCTATGGAAGCGCTTGACCTTCAGCTCGGACGTATCCTTTCCGTCGTTGATTCTCTCGGCGGTGTGGCGATAATCTGCGCAGACCACGGCAACGCCGACGAAATGTACGAGATAGACAAGAAGACCGGCGCACCCAAGAAGGGTGAGCACGGCTACAAGGCAAAGACGAGCCACACGCTTAACCCCGTTCCGATGATTATCTACGATAACAGAGAGAACAAGGGCTACACCGTAAAGGCGGACGAGGGCAAGTTCGGTCTCTCGAACGTAGCGGCTACCGTCGTTAACCTTCTCGGCTACGAGGCACCCGCAATCTGGGACGAGAGCGTCATCACCTTTTAAGTAAAATACCGCCGCACGGCGGTACATATAAAACGAAAAATTAATTATTCATAAGGAGTTTTATCATGGCAGACAAATTCATCGTCGAAACATCCGCACGTCACGTACACCTCACGAGAGAGCACGTTGACATCCTCTTCGGTAAGGGCTATCAGCTCACGAACAAG
>JAZUGD010000246.1:0-2222 GCA_045641025.1 Eubacteriales bacterium | reverse complement strand
CGACTGTGCTACAAGAACGAAAAGCTTCCGGCTGAGGCGGAAAGCTCCGTACTTTCGTATTATTTCGCCTCCTCCATGCTCAAGGTCGCACGTGCCGACACGGAGAACAAGACGGGGCTCGACGCGTACAAATTAAAGCTTGCAAAGAACGAGTACGAATCGTGCCAGATGTATCTGCTTCCCGGTGAGAGTGCCGAAGGACTTACCGTTGAGATGACCGATTTCGTAAACGATTTCGGCGACGCGATGCCGTCCGAGGTCAAGTGGGACTACTACGTAAGCCTCAACGTGCTCTCGCAAATCTATCCGTGGGACGGAACCAAATTCGTTTCCGGTTACTGGCCCGAGGCACTGCCGCAGATGTCGGACACGTTCGAGCTTTCAAAGAACTGCTCGCAGGGTCTCTTTATTACCGCGCATTCCGCAAAGGATACTCCCGCGGGACTCTACCGCGCAACTCTTTCGATAAAGAATGCGGACGGCAAGGTTATAAAGAGCGCGTACGTTTACGCGGACGTATGGGATTTCGCCCTGCCCGACACTCCGTACAGCGCATCGGCATTTGCCATGGGAAGCGGATGCACTCAGAGAAACCGTCCCGAAAACTCGGGTATGACCAACGAAGAATGCTACCTCGCCTATTACGAATTCCTGCTTGAGCACAACCTCTCCGACTACGTGCTTCCGGCAGGTCTCGACACCGAGATCGGTATGAAGTACGCACGTGACCCGCGTGTCTCCGCATTCACCATTGCCGGTGCGCAGGATATGTACGGCGGATTCATGTACCGCGACAGCGATTACATAAAGTACGCATGGGATATACTGAAGGATGACCCGGAACTGTTCAACAAGGGTTACTTCTACTACGCAGACGAGCCGTCGGGCTCCGATCTTCTCAGAATCGGATACTATTACGACTATCTGCAGAGCCTGCTCGGCTTTGACGACAAGCACGACATACGCAACATGGTACCGTTCGAGAGCAACCGCACGTCGGCAACGGACGCGGACAACATCGCCGGACGCGATGCGTTCGACTATGCAAATCAATACATCACAATCTGGTGCCCGCAGACGCTCGCATACAACGTGCGCGGTCAGGATAACGGCAATGACCCGTGGTTCACTTACAGACGCTTTATCGACAACCATCAGGGCAAAGAACTGAGGGACCGCATGTACGAATACAGAGAGAACGGCGATGAGCTGTGGTGGTACGTATGCTGCTCGCCTCAGGCTCCTTACCCGAACTTCTTCTTCTGGTATCAGGGTGCCGCAGTCCGCATGGTGCTCTGGCAGCAGTACATGTATGACGTGGACGGTCTGCTTTACTACTCGACCTGCCTCGGCTGGGGCAGCATCACGAAGCACAAGTTCATCATCGACGAAGAGGGTGCCAACGGCGACGGACTCCTCCTTTACGCGGGTGAGATGTTCGGCGGATACGGCCCCGTCGCATCGTGGAGACTGCCTCAGATCCGCGACGGCTTTGACGACTTCGACTATCTGAGAATCGCCGAGCAGAAGGTCGGCCGCGACAAGGTAATGAAGGTCGTAAACTCGATTACGACCGCCCTCCTCGATTATTCCGAGGATTACCGCGACATGGAAGCCGCACGCGACGCAGTCGCAAAGCTTATAGTTGACGCGAAATAATGAAAAAGCCTCCCTTGCGGGAGGCTTTTTCAAGTGCAGAGTGCAGAGTGATGAGTGCAGAGTTTAGGAAAAAAACGCAAGCGTTTTTCAATTTTCATCAATTGTTTTGCGGAGCAAAACTACGTTAACTCTGAGCTCTGAACTTGTTTTGCTTCTTGCAAACCTCATCGGTTTATGTTATAATATTGTATCTACCCATCGAAAGGTATGGTCAAAACCATGAAAAAACTTATATCCGCCATTCTCTCCCTTGCGATGCTTGCGTCCGCATTCTGCGTGCTCGCAAACGCAGAGGGTGAGTTCCCCGCTTTGGTTGACGGCGCGGTCGTTGCCGTTGACGGAGACGAGATTCTGTTTGACGGCACGATTACCGCCGCACAGCTCGCAACGCAGTTCGACGCGCCCGTGACGGTCAGAACCGGTGACACCGTTCTTGCCGACAACGACAAAATCGCCGCAAAGAACGTGGTTACCGCGAACGGCGCGGAAAAGACGCTCCGCAATTTCGGTGACGTAAACGGCGACGGCAAGGTCAGCGTTTCCGACGTTACCGCGCTCCTCAA
>JAZUGD010000245.1:0-9759 GCA_045641025.1 Eubacteriales bacterium | reverse complement strand
ATAAAAACGAACGATTACGTATCGGCGTATACCTTCGCCTATGCCTCCCCCGAGCCTTTCGGCGACAAGGTGGCGGCTGAGGCGGCTGAAAAGCTTATAAGGTCGGAAACGAAGACGCTCGACGAGGAGCTTTTCGCAGTTGCGAAAAAGCATTCCGACGACGCCAAGTTCGACGAATATATAAGCTCCCTGAGCGGCAAGTTCACCAAAGTGAAGGATTTCCCCACGGCTATGGAAATCTCCGAGGCGGTACGCTCGGAGGAGAAGCGTGCTTCTCTTGCGGAAAAAATATTCCTCGAGGGTATAAGCTACTATACCTCGAGCCTCATGTATGACAACGCCGTGGCGTTCATCGCCGCCTACGGCGACGTGGAATCGTCCGACGGCTCCGTCACTCCCGAAACGGTAAAGCAGATAATGGAGCACTGTGCCGAGAAGGGCGACAAGGCGAGCGCGATAATCCTTGCAAACCATTTCGGAGTCGATTACTCGGGCCTTGAAATAACCCCCGGGGAGGAAGATATAGCGGCGTCTCTCGGCACCGTATACCCCCTGCTGACAACCGAACAGAAGCGTTCGTATCACGCCCGTGACTTCGCACACTACAAGGAACCCGTACGCATAGTAAACGGTGCAATTAGCGGAACCGACGTAACCGACGCCGTATCGGTAGATACGTATGAATACCGCACCGTGGTGCTCCACGCCGATGGTAAGATTACCTCGTTGGGGAACAACGGACACAATGCGGTTGATACTTTCCCCGATAAGGCGGACGCGGTACAGATAGCCACGGGACTCGAGCATACCGTAATACTGTATGCCGACGGAACCGTATCGGCAGTCGGCGACAACGGGCACGGTCAGTGCAACGTGAACTCGTGGACCGATATAGTAATGGTCGACGCGGGAATGTTCTTCACCGTGGGTCTCCGCTCCGACGGTACCGTGGTGGCGACAGGCTCCGACAAGTGCGGCCAGTGCGCGGTCACGGACCTGCACAACGTAAAATGGATAGGGTGCTGTGACCGTACAACGGTTGTCCTGTTCGACGACAACACTGTCCGCGTACGCGGAGACGTGACGATGGGCTTGCGTTATGCAAACTCCTTTGCCGGCGTAAAGAAAATAAGCGCCGGCGGCACCTGCATAGTTGCGGAGGGTGAGGACGGTTCGCTTGCACTTGCGGACGGATGTATATCCGGCTCCTCCGGCAACATTGACGACTTCGGCGGAACAAAGGCTTTCGTTGCCGGTGAGGCAACCGTTGCATACCTGACAGCCGAGGGAGAAGTAAAAATAACAGGAGACGGTGCTCCCAACTGACGGAGCTTTGCAAAGTATGAGCAAGAAGAAAAACAAAACGCCCGCCGCGGAGAAGACGGAAGAAACCGTCGAAACCGTACAAACGGCTGAAGACGGTCTATCCGCTGCGGACGAGCCTCAGTGCGAGGCACCGGACGCACCGCCCGCCGAATCCGAGGTAAGCACGGAAGAGCCTGCGGAGGAAAACGAAACACCCGAAGAACCCGAAAAGCCCGAAAAGGTGCCGAGTCATAAGAAAAAAAGCAAAGCGGGACGCGTGATACTCACGGTGCTCCTCTCTCTCGCAGCTGTTGCGGCCATGCTTGCGGCGGCGGGAGCGATATGGGCAAACAAGGCGTTCGAGCCTGTCTTCACGGAGATAGGCGAGGAGGCGGACCTTTCGTCTCTCGGAGACACAAAGCTCAAGAAGCTGTTCGCAAAGGTCGTACCGGGGCAGACGGTAGACACCTCGTCTCTCGGTGAGCGCTCCGTGACTGTCAAAATGTTCGGAATGTTCGATAAAGTGATACCCGTCACGGTACGGGACACCGTACCGCCCGAGTTTGAAGTCAAAAACGTGGAGCTTGTTGCGGGAATCAGCCTCGAGGCGAAGGACTTCGTCTTCTCCTGCGAGGACCTGACAGACGTGACGTTTTCGTTTGACGGAAACGTCCCCTCGTTCGATAAGGTCGGGGATTACGACGTGGTCATCCGCGCCGAGGACGAGGGCGGCAACAGCGCCGTCAGAGATTCGCATCTGACCGTAAGCGACGTTTCGCTCGAGCTGAACGTAGAGTTCGGTACGGATGCCGAGGGAATCGCGGAACAGCTCAAAAAAGAGCATCCGGAATTCAGAACCGCCGACCTCGACCTTATTGATGCGGGAAGCGTAGGCTCCTGCCGTGCAAGCGCACTCAGCGACGACACGTATTATCTTTTCAATATAAATATCCGCGATACCACGCCTCCGAAGGCAGAGACTCATTCGTTTGATATCCGCCTCGGAGAGAAGGTGGAGAAGGACAGCTTTATCACCGACGTTGAAGACAAGTCTCCGGTAACCGTCACGTTTGAGAAGGACCCCGTGTTCGATAAAACCGGAACGCAGAAGCTGAAGGTGACGCTCGCAGACGATCAGGGCAACGAAACCGTCTGCACACCCGAGCTCCGTATACACGATTTCACCGACGAGGTTACCGTCGAGGCGGGCGTGTCCGCATCTGCTCTTAAGAAGGAGCTGTTCCCGAACGGTGAGGACAGCACACTTGATTTTGAACTTGTGTTCGAGCCCTCCGCTCTTGCGCTCGGAGAGAACAAGGTAAAGCTCAAGGGCGCGTATAACGATTTCGAAGTAAAGGTCAACGTAAAAGACACGTTCGCACCGACGCTCGTACTTCACGACGTCAGCGTGCTTGTGAACCAGAACGTCACACCGGGAATGTTCGTCTCGTCGTGTGCCGACGCCACCGCCGTTTCGTATGCGTTCGCAGACAGCGTCTCCTCCTCCGCGGGAGGAACGTTCGACGTGAAGGTTGTTGCCGCCGATGCCGCCGGAAATAAGACCACTCGTACGGCAAAGCTTACCGTAATCGTCGATACCGAGCCTCCGGTAATCCGCGGGCTTAACACGCTTAACGTTACGACGGGAGAGAACGTGCTTCTTAAAAGCGGCGTAAGTGCGACGG
Organism: Eubacteriales bacterium; assembly: GCA_045641025.1. Lineage (GTDB taxonomy): Bacteria > Bacillota > Clostridia > Oscillospirales > CAG-272 > UMGS1312. Next base: position 6,769 of record JAZUGD010000245.1, on the reverse strand, counting down.
ATAACGTGGACGGAGAGATTCAGTTCAGCGTCGATTCCTCAGCGCTCAATACGTCGGTTGAGGGATACTACACCGTATACTACTCGGCAACCGACTCAAGCGGAAACACCGCAAGAGAGGCGCGTACGGTAATCGTGTCAGGCATCGGCGCAGAGACGATAAACCGCCTCTGCGACAACGTACTGCAGTACATAGTAAACAACTCCATGACAGACCGCCAGAAGGCGTATGCGATATATAACTGGGTTACCTCCAACTTCAGGTATTCCACAAGCACCGCTTATCTTATGGGGCAGTATTACAAGGCGGCGTACTCCGGCTTCAATACCCATGCCGGTAACTGCTACATCTATTACGCCGTTTCCTCCGCGCTTCTGACCCGTGCGGGAGTGCAGAACATCATGATACAGCGTAACGAGCCCTCGAATCCTCATTACTGGAGCCTCGTCAATATCGGAGGCTCATGGTATCACTTCGATACCTGCCCGCATTTCGCGGCATATCCGTTCAACAGTTTTCTCCGCACCGATGCGGAGGTAAGGTGGTACTCGCAGACCCAGGCAATAGGGTACTACAACTTTGACAGCAGTCTGTATCCGGCAACGCCGTGAAATACGTGAAAATCAAAAAAGAGGAAAACATATGAAAAAGATTATTGTAACGCTTCTCTTCGTCACGCTCGTCCTCGTATCGTGCAGTGCGGGCAATACCGACTCCGCAGAGACGACTGTCCCCACCGAGACGGCGGCTCAGACCGCAGCCACAACCGAAGCCGTCACCGAGGCAACCGAGCTGCTTACCGTCGCTCCCTTCGCAGTGGAATTTGACGGCGGCAAAACGGTAACTCTCGGCGCACCCGCCGAGGACGTTATCCCTGCTCTCGGTGACTATACCGATATGATTGAAGCACCCAGCTGCATACACGAGGGTAACGACAAGGTGTATTTCTACGACGGCTTCTCGGTTACCACGTCTCCCGACGGTGACGGCGGTGAGTACGTCGCACAGGTCGAAATCACCTCCGACACCTGCACGCTTGCGAACGGTATCGCGATAGGCTCCGCAAAGGACGATATAATCAAGGCATACGGAGAGGACTTTACCGAGCAGTTCGGCATGATGAGCTTCGTGCTTGACGGTGCCGGCATGACGGTCAACGTTCAGGACGACGTCGTAATGGGCATCGTCTTCACCGCCGAATAATTAATGAAAACAAAACCACCCGCGCATCAATGATGCGCGGGTGGTTTTATTATTGTGTCGGCGAGGTGCAAACCGCATGCAGTGCGACGTATCGCCGCAACCTTGCGCTCTGCGAATACGGCGGAATCATAAATCGTCAGCCCGCTCGGGTCTCGAACCCTGTGCAACGCTTACGTTTGCTTAAGTCGTAAGTTAGCTTAATGCGTTGCACTCAGCGAATACGGCACGCCGTATTCGCGGGGCTCGGACCCGCGGACTGACTCCGTAAAAACAAAAAGAAGCCATAAGGCTTCTTTTTGTTTTTATGGGGTGAGCGATGGGTCTCGAACCCACGACCTTCAGGGCCACAACCTGACGCTCTAGCCAACTGAGCTACGCCCACCATAATGGCGCATCTTGGGGGACTCGAACCCTCGGCCTACTGCTTAGAAGGCAGTTGCTCTATCCTGCTGAGCTAAAGATGCATACCGTGACTTTACAGAAAATGGAGCGGGTGATGGGAATCGAACCCACATGACCAGCTTGGAGGGCTGGTGTTCTACCACTGAACTACACCCGCGTTTCATAACGCCTAAATATAATATCACAAGTGATGCGATAAGTCAAGATGTTTTTCGTAATTTTTTGAGCAAAATACGGAGACGGCACGGTGCCGTCTCCGTATTATTCATTATATATCGGACAGGGTGAACTCCGCCTCGGCATTGGTCTTTCCGTCGCCTCTCACGGTGCGGAAATAATACCTGCCGTCAGCCTCCTCTGAGTACACGCCGAGCGTCTCACCGAGAGGCGCCTCGGTCAGAAAGCTTATAGCAAACGACGAGACGAACTTGCCGTCCATCGGTAAAAATCCGCAGAACATGTCGGCATATCTCGTGTTGTTCAGGTGCCTGTTCACGTCAACCTCGGCGTACGTCACGGTGTGCGTGCCCACGCACCTGAGCGCGGACGGGTCGGGAATTCTCATGCGTATTCTCGAGAGCACCTCAAGCGGCTCGTCCTCACCGTATGCAAGGTCAAGCGTACCGACGCGGCATAGCTTACCGTCATTCAGATTTATGAGACCCCACGACGAGCCCGCCTCGGCGATGACGCCGCCGTCTCCCTCGAGAGTGTAGCAGCGGTCAAACGAGAGCCCGCGCGACGGGCACGCCCACGTTTTTGCGGTGATGCGTTCGTGATGTGCGGCGGGTCTTTTCACCTCTACGCGGATGCGCGAGAGCACGAAGGAGTAGCCCATATCCATAAGCTCATCGTACGAGGGCGACTCCGCTTCCATTTGAAGATTGACGCAGTCTTGCATATAGCGGAGCACACCGGTCGCACTGAGCCTTCTGTTATAGTCCGTGTCGTGTACGTTAACGGAGTAATCGCATGAATACTTCATCAGATGAATCCCTTGTCCATTTCGGGCATATCGGGAGTTGCCTCCTCGTCGCCCGCCTTGAAATAAACGTCGTATATTATCTCGCAGATTTCGTCGCGCGCGTTGCCGAAGCCCGCGTTCGAGAGAACGATGACCGAGAGGTCCTCGTCGAACATATATCTCTGCAGAATGCGGTATCCGCGGTGACCGCCGCTGTGCTGACACGACGTATGACCGTGCCAGTCGAATATCGAGCAGCCGAGACCGTAGCCGACAACGTCGGCGACCTTAAAAATCTCGTCCCACGTCTCGGTGCGGAGGAGCTTTCTCTCTCTCAGCGCACGTACGAACGCCGTCAGGTCGTCGATTGTACCGCATAAGTCTCCGCAGCCGCCCATCTCCGCCATGTTGACGTAACCGCAGGGAACGAGTGCGCCGTCCTCGGTTTTGTCAAAGCCGATAGCCCATTTTTCGGGCAGGGGATGAAGGTTCGCGCAGAACGCCGTCTCCATGCCGAAGGCGGGGAAGACGTTCTTCTCGATGTATTCTCCGATTTTCATCCCCGAGAGCTCCTCAACGATGAGTGACGCGAGAATGAAATTCGTGTTGCAGTAGCAGTAGTTCGACTCCGGGTCAAACATAAGCGGCATGTCGGCAAGCTCTGCGATTTCCGCTCTCTGGTCAACGGGATGAGGCGTGTCGAGACGCTCGAGAGTGGTAACCTCGGAAAGTCCGCTCACGTGCTGAAGCACGTCGCGTACGGTAATGCGCGAGTCAAGACCCTCGGCGCAGGGCAGGTACTTGCCGGGGTGCTCGTCGATGTTTATAAGTCCTTTTTCGGCGAGCATCATGAGAGATATCGCAACGAAGGGCTTCGTCATCGAATAAAAGCGGAAGCGGTGCTCCGCCGTTACGGGCTCGTTCAGCGCGGCATCGGCATATCCGCAGATATGGGTGAATACGTCCTCGCCGCCCTTGACTATTCTCGTGATTCCCGAATAACCGGTATCGCGGGCATATTCGTCAAGCTTAATTTTGAGTATTTCGTTTTTAGTCATAATATGCACCTAAAAAGAATGGGACAGGCAGGAGCCTGTCCCGTATTTTTCCGAAAAATTACAGAGTGTTTGCAGAACCGAGCACGTCGTTGATCTTGTGCATGACCATCTTCTTGACCTCGTCGCGTGCAACTGCGAGGTAAGTTCTGGGGTCGAATACGTCGGGCTTCTCGGTGAGAACGCGGCGGATACCTGCGGTCATAGCAAGACGGATATCGGAGTCGATGTTGATCTTGCAGACTGCGAGAGAAGCTGCCTTGCGGAGCTGCTCTTCCGGAATACCTACTGCGTCGGGAAGCTTACCGCCGATGGAGTTGATTTCCTTAACGTATTCCTGCGGAACGGAGGACGCACCGTGAAGAACGATCGGGAAACCGGGGAGACGCTTGCTTACTTCCTCAAGGATGTCGAAGCGGAGCGGAGGGGGAAGAAGAACGCCGTCAGCATTGCGGGTGCACTGCTCGGGCTTGAACTTGTATGCGCCGTGGGAGGTACCGATGGCGATTGCAAGAGAGTCAACGCCGGTCTTGGTAACGAACTCTTCAACCTCTTCGGGTCTGGTGTAGGAGGAATCAGCGGCGGAAACCTTAACGTCGTCCTCGACGCCTGCGAGTCTGCCGAGCTCACCCTCAACTGCAACGCCTCTCTCATGGGCGTACTCAACTACCTTACGGGTAACTTCGATATTATCCTCGAAGGAACGGCTGGAGCCGTCGATCATAACGGAGGTGAAACCGCCATCGATGCAGGACTTGCAGATGTCGAAATCTGCGCCGTGGTCGAGGTGAAGAACGAGATCGATACCGCTGTCCTTGACTGCAGCCTGAGCGAGAGCCATGAGGTACTCGTGCTTAGCGTACTTACGTGCGCCTGCGGATACCTGCATGATAACGGGAGACTTGGTCTCAGCCGCGCCGTCTGCGATAGCCTGGATGATCTCCATGTTGTTGATGTTGAACGCACCGATGGCGTAACCGCCCTCGTATGCCTTTTTGAAAAGCTGAACGGGATTAATAAGTGCCATTTTGAATCTCCTCTTAAAATTTCAAAATTTCCTTTATATAGTTTACTCCAAGCGATGTAAAAAATCAACACTTTTTTGATTTTTTGTCATTCTGTGGTACGAATGACAAGATATAGGGCGGCAATTACGGACGAAATGTCAGCGCCGCACGCAAAAACGAGCACGACCGCCCCCGCCCACACCGCCGCCGTACACAAAACCGACACGGTTCCCGTTACTCTCCATACCGTGTCGGGCGGCAGAAAAAGCGAGAGCAGGGCGGAGAGCGCCGCTCCCCCGTCAAGGAAGGAGGCGGGTATCAGGTTGAAAAGCGCAAGGGCAAGAGCCGTCACAGTAAGGTACGTGACTCTGCCGAACGCGGCGGGTATACCGAACAAAAGCAGTCCCGATACGGGACCCGCAAGGCATACCGCCGCCTCACGCAGATGAGAGACGCCGGAGAAATCAAAACGAAGGGTGAGCCCCGCCGCTCCGCTTCCCGCAAATCTCACGGGAGCACCGAGAGCACAGGCGGCGGCGACGTGCGCCGCCTCGTGAACGAGCGCTGCCGCAAGGAGAGAGAGCCCTCTCTCACTTCCGAGCAGGGAGACGCATATAACGAAAAGAAAAAGTCCGGCAATGCCGGACAGGGCACGCCCGCTCACGTTTCCCCCGTGAGCAGACGCGTGAGAAATTCTTCAAGATAATCCCATACGGAGTCCCTCGCGAGATACGCGTCTCTTGTGTCCGTGTCTGTGTCCGCCATAACGGATACCGCACCGTCATAGGATACGGGAGTGTCCTCACCGCGGTAAAGCTTCGCCGAACAGAACAGTATCACCGCGGCAATCCCGAACGCGAGCACCGCACGTCCCGCAAAGCGTGATTCCGGCGCCTCCGCCTTTTCAGGCTCTCTTCCGCTGTGTATCAGAACAAAACACCCCCCGCCGGGTAATCTCTGTAAAGTATATTACCTGCGGGGGGAGAATATGCGAAGCTTTTTCGCCGAATAAAGCACGGCGAGACCGAATATGCCGCACGAGACGAGCTCACCGGCACCTACCGTCAGCATAAGATAGGGGATACCTGCGGTAACGCCGTAGCCGTACCGCAGTATGAGAGGTACCGCAAGGACGTTCGCCGCAATGGGCGGCAGGGGAGAGAGCGGAGCGGGCAGCTTGCGCAGAGCGTAAGTACCGAGCGCACCTATGAAAGTCGCAAGCGTACCGAGCACCACGTCGGCGGGAACGGCTCCGGTCAGCAGGTTCGAGATAAGGCAGCCCACGGCAAGCCCGGGAATTGCGGCGGGCGTTAGATACGCAAGCGTCACGAGTGCCTCCGACAGCCTTACCTGAACGGCACCCGACGACAGTCCGAAAGCATACGATATAAGAGTCAGCACGACGTACATCGCGGCAATGACCGACGCATAAGTGATACCGAGAAGTCTTGATTTGTTCTTCATAATAAGAAGGAGCATTCCGGGGGTGTAGGCCCGGAACGCTCCGTACTCCCTTAGTTTTGTTTTGCGTGAGGATGGTTTCGAACTCACGTATTTATTTGTCAGTTAGCGCCCTTCTTGAGGCGTGCCTCCGCCTTAAGACGGAGCTCGGTGTTCAGAATCTTCTTGCGGAGTCTGAGCGACTTCGGAGTTACCTCCATGAGCTCGTCCTCTGCGATGTACTCAATAGCCTGCTCAAGGCTGAATACCTTCGGGGGAACGAGACGCAGAGCCTCGTCCGCACCTGCGGAACGGATTGCGGTAAGGTGCTTCTTCTTGCAGACGTTGACGGCGATGTCGTCACCCTTCGGGGCCTCACCGACTATCATGCCCTCGTAAACGGGAGTCTGTACGCCGATGAACATGACGCCGCGGTCCTGCGTGTTGTAAAGACCGTACGACGTAGCCTCACCCGCCTCGGATGCAACGAGGGAGCCGGTGTATCTCATCGTAATCTCGCCCTTGAACGGCTGATAACCGTCGAATATCGAGTTAAGTATGCCCTCGCCTCTGGTATCGGTGAGGAACTCGCTTCTGTAACCGAAGAGGCAGCGTGCGGGAATAGAGTACTCGATTCTCTGTCTGTTGCCGGAAAGACCCATCTCGAGAAGCTCGCCCTTACGGGAGCCGAGCTTTTC
>JAZUGD010000244.1:0-4712 GCA_045641025.1 Eubacteriales bacterium | reverse complement strand
ATCGAGGACTGGGAAGGAATTGAGTGAGAAAGGTTTATACAATTCCTGCGGGATTGATGATATGCAGCCCGGAACGGGCTGATGTTATACACGTCTTTGGCGTGATAAAGGTAAAAAAGCACCGCTTATGCGGTGCTTTTTCTTTTACAATTTTACCGTTTCTCCTGCGGGAACGGTGATTTTATTGCCGTTCACAATTGCGTAAAGCGTTACGTCCGACGGGTTCGTGATTGCCGTGTCCGTGACGGTCGCGGCGTTGACCGCGTCCTCGTAGTCCATAAGCTCACCGACTCCGGCGTAGTAGAAATCGTCGGGGCGGCTGCCGTATTTTCTGCAGTATTCCCTGAGGTCGTCCCACTTGTTCGCACCCTCGAAATCGGAGGAGTGAACGCCGAAGCAGAAGAATTTCAGGTTTCCGTCGTCGGGGTATGCCTCGTACTCAGCGGCACAGCGCAGAAGTGAGTTGCAGTCTGCGGTGTACGACCAGTGCATGCGGTCGTGAGGCATGTCGAAGTTTTCGCTGCTTCCGACACAGCCCGTTTTGCGCAGGGACTGAAAACCGTGTGCTATAAGCATCTCAAGGACGTGCGGGTTGTTCTGCTCGCCGCACGGCCAGATAAAGCCGCGGATTTTGCCCTTGCCGAATATTTCCTCGAGGTCGCTCTCACAACTCTCAACAAGCTCCATGAATTTACCGTCCTCGGCGGCGTACGTCCAGTCGTAGGTGCGCACGCGGTAAAGCCCCTCCTCATCGGTGAGGTAGCGGTACGCGGGATCGGGCTCCTCCGTGCCGAAAAGCACCTCTTTCAGCGGCTTGTTCGTCTCGGGAGTCATCGGGTACGCGTGGTAGCGGCAATGGTTGGCGATTTCGTACTTGCCGTAGAATTCACGGAAACCGTCCGCCGTCTCGAACTGCCAGAGAGGCGAGCACAGATTGAACGTGCCGCGCAGACCCGCGGGCTCGGTTATTTCAAGAAATTTTTTGTCCATCGGGAGGTATCCGTCGTCGATGGTGAAGGAAAGACTCTTTTTTGTCCATCCGGGGAAATAAAATATATTTTTTTCTTTCGGGAGCATCATGGCGCAATCCTTTTCGTTTGGTTTGATGAGTTCAGTATAGCACGGAGAGAAGACGTTGTCAATGAGGTCACCACCTTCAAACGATAAGTACGGTAAGGCTGTATGTCTGTAAACAAACATTCAGAACGCACAGACCAAAGCACTCCCTTGATAGGGAGGGGGGACCGCGGCAGCGGTGGGTGAGTAGTTGATACCGGCAAATCTACGGACGAACAGTAAACCTAAACACTACTACTCATCCGTCTTTTGCTCGCGTAAATGCTTCGCAAAATCCACCTTCCCCCTAACGCTTGCGTTAGGAAGGCATGGGAAGGCTTGGATTCGCGTTAACATAAATATAACCCACAGACATATAGTACAACCTCTGAATGCTCAATGCTGAATGCTGAATGCCCGTTTTCCCTGCGTTATTGCATTCGGTACTTGCAATATTTCCCCGCGGGATATATACTTGTATTAACCAAACCGAAAGGAAATTATCACTATGAGATGGTACATTGCGGAAAACAAAAGAATGACCGAAACGAAGGACCTTGAGGGGCACGGCGAGTTCCTTGAGATGAGCGGAGAGAGAGTCTCCGGCATCGTTCACTACGCCGTGGACGGCGGAAAGCTTCAGCTTTCGCGCGATATAGTATATCCGAACTTCAGAATACAGCCGAACAACACCCACGGCAGCTACTGCATAAGAGAAGCGGGTGCGCCCGCGCTCGCCGGGGAAGAGACGTTCGACCTCGCACAAATCAACGGCACGCTGATTTTCCATACCCATACCGCTGCGGCGAAAATCAAGCGTATTTTCTACCCGTCCACCACGCTCGCGTGCTTCTACGAGGACGTTGAGGTGACAGCGACGGCTGACACCGTGCTCGAATACGAGGAGACGAAGCGCCTTGAAAGCACTCTCGGCTGTGCGGGATATATTTACGTTGACCGCACGGCGTCAATCTCCGCGAAAACGGTAAAGGCGGGCGAGACGTTCCGCGTGATTTTCGCGTACACGGCGCATTTCGCAAACGAGCCCATACCGACCGAGACCGGTGCACTCGAGCGCCGCATGGCGAGAGTCGACGAGCTGATAAGTGAGTTCGACCTCACCACGGGCGACGACGTTATCGACACCGAATTCGCATTCGCAAAGGTGAGAGCGGGAGAGAGCATCTTCAGAACTAAGTGCGGACTCGTACACTCTCCCGGCGGATATTCGTATTATGCCGCCGTATGGTGCAACGACCAGGTTGAGTACGCCGCGCCGTGGTTTGCCTACACCGGAGACGAAAAGGCGACGGAGGCGAGCTTCAACGCGTTCCGCTGGTACGAGCCTTACATGAACGACGATTATAATCCCATCCCGAGCAGCATCATTGCCGAGGGCTTTGATTACTGGAACGGCGCAGGTGACAGAGGCGACGCCTCGATGTACCTGTTCGGCCTTTCGCGTCTTCTTCTGACGACGGGCAGAGAGCCCGACGCGGGTCAGGAGGCGGCGCTCGAGTGGTGCGTCGAATACATAAGCCGCAAGACGATGGACGACGGCGCGGTCTTCTCCGACTCCGACGAGCTTGAGGGAAGAATTTCGTCGGGCGTGAACCTCTCCACGACCTCGCTTGCCTACGGCGGACTTGAGTTTGTTGCTTATCTGTGGAAGAAATACGGACAGGGCGACCTTGCCGCAAAAGCGACGGCGCTCCGCGAACGCATCGGAAAGGCGTTTGAAGGACATTTCGGTGCGGAGCTCAAGGGATACAAGACCTACGCATATCACGAGGGCTGTACCGCCATCCGCGCATGGAACTGCCTGCCCGTATATATGGGAGTCACAGACCGTGCCGACGACACGCTTGCGTCGATTGAGGACACGCTTTGGAACGATTACAGCTGCAGAACCACCGAGGGCGAGACCATAATGTGGGACAGAAGCGCACTTTACTTCATGTCGGCGATGTTCCGTGCGGGCAAGTGCGACAAGGCGGCAGAGATGCTTCACGGCTACTCCGAGAGACGCCTTCTCGGCGAGAGAGTGCCGTACCCCGTTGAGGCTTACCCCGAAGGAAACATGAGACACCTCAGCGCGGAGAGCGCGCTCTTCTGCCGCGTCATCACCGACGGACTGCTCAACATCACCACGGACGGAAAGACCTTCTCGTACAGAGAGAAGGTACCCTTCATGCCCGGCAAAATCACGGTTAAGAACGCATTCATCGGCGGCGAGTACCGCGATATTGAAATAGGATAATGGAAAAATTAAAAAAAGACCGCAGAGAACTCCGCGCCGAGGCGCGTGAGGCGGGCAAAAGATGGGCGGCGGCACGTGCCGAGGCTCGTGAGCGCGCCCGCGAAATCGTTGAGGCAATGCCGCTGCGCGACAAAATCGCACAGCTGACGCTGTATTCCCCGGGCTATACGAATGCCTCCGATACGGTTGACGGAGAAATGCTGCTCCGCCGTGTCGGCACGATGATAGCCGTGACGGACGCGGAAACCTTCAACGCCACGCAGAAAAAAGTGATGCGGGACAACCCGCAGCACGTGCCGCTTCTCGACGGCTGCGATTTTCTGCACGGTGTCAGGACGACGTTCCCGACTCCGCTTGCGCAGTCGTGCACGTGGGAGCCGGAAATCGCCCTCCGCATATGCGCGGCGACGGCAGCCGAGGCGTACGACGTGGGCTGCCGCTGGACGTACGCGCCGATGGTCGACGTGGCGCGCGACCCGCGATGGGGACGCATAATCGAGGGGTACGGCGAGGACTCTCTGCTCTCGTCCGATTTTTCCGCCGCGGCGGTTCGCGGCTTTCAGGGAGACGCTCCCGGCGGGAGAGGGCACGTGCTTGCGTGCCTGAAGCATTTCGTCGCTTACGGCGCGTGCACCGGCGGGCGCGATTACAACTCCGCCGATATCCCGATGCAGACCGTGTTCGATACGTATCTGCCGCCGTTTGAGGCGGGAATCGAGGCGGGCGCATCGTCTGTCATGGCGGCGTATCACGACCTTGCGGGAGTGCCGATGTCGGCAAACCGTTTCATGCTCCGCGACGTGCTCCGCGAAAGGCTCGGCTTTGACGGCTTCGTGGTCAGCGACTGCGATTCGATTACCGACCTTAAGTACCACGGCGTTGCCGAGGACGACAGAGAAGCCGTGCTCAAGGGCTACACCGCGGGAATTGACATGATAATGCGCGGCGACTTCTTTAACGACGAGCTTCCGGGGCTGGTTGCGGAAGGACTCGTGTCCGAGGACGATATAACGGAGAGCGCCGTCTCCGTCGTGGCGGCGAAGATTCTCTCGGGTATTTACGACGAGCCGTTTGCGGACGGTACGGGAGAATATTTCTTCTGCCGCGAGCATCTTGAACTTTGCCGCGAGACGGGACGTCACGCGATGACTCTGCTTGAAAATAACGGCGTGCTTCCTCTCACCCGCGAGAAGGCGAAAGGCAGGAAAATTGCCGTGGTCGGGCCCGGCGCGACGGACAAATATACTCCTGTCGGCGCGTGGGCGGGCTGCCCCGATTTTGATAAGACCGTCACGGTAGGCGAGGGCATTGCGGAAGCGTATGTCGGAATCGCCGACGTACGCGTCGTTGAAGGAATGAAGCAGCATCCGGGTGACGCGGCGCAGGATATTGACGG
>JAZUGD010000243.1:0-8628 GCA_045641025.1 Eubacteriales bacterium | reverse complement strand
GTAACCGTTTCCGACGTTACCGCGCTCCTCAAGAAAATCGCGAACTGGGACGTTGACGCTCCGCTTCTTCCGTCCGACGTTGACGCAAACGGCAAAATCGCCATTGCCGACGTCACGACGCTGCTCAAGAAGCTTGCGGGCTGGGACGATATAGCTCTCGGCGGACTCCGTATGGCGTTCAGGAACGAAAAGCTTCCGGCGGAGAACGAAGCCGAAGATATTTCGTACTACTTTATCACTTCCATGTATAAGGTCGCACGCTCCGACACCGAGAACAAGACCGGATACGACGCGTACAGAATGAAGCTTGCGAAGAACGAGTACGAATCCTGCCAGATGAACCTCATCGCGGATGCCGACAGAACCGGACTCACCGCGGAAATCACAGAATTCGAAAACGAGTTCGGCGACACTCTCACGGCAGAGCTCTTCCGTAACTTCTATGCCGAGCTGCCCATGTTCGAGCAGATTATTCCGCTCAACTTCGATGCAATGGTCACCGATTACTATCCCGAAGCGCTTCCGAAGCTCGATTCCTCATTTGAACTGACCGCGGGACGCTCGCAGGGCATCTTCATCACCGTCAAGGCTGACAAGGACGCACCCGCGGGTCTGTACCGCGCGACTCTTTCGATTAAGGACGCCGACGGTAAGGTTATAAAGAACGCATACGTTTATGCGGAGGTATGGGACTTCGCCCTGCCCGATACTCCTTACAGCGCATCCGCGGTATGTCTCGGCGGCTGCACCAACAGAAACAACCCCGAGAAGTCGGGCATGGACTACCGTGAATGCTATCTCGAGTATTACGAGATGATGCTCGAGCACAACCTCTCCGACTACACTCTCCCCGCCGGTCTTGACACCGAGCTCGGCATGAAGTACGCGCGCGACCCGCGTGTCACCGGCTTTGCAATCTCCGGCATGTCCGGGGCTTACGGCGGAGTCATGTCGCAGAGCGACGAGTACATCAAGTGGGCGTGGGATTTAATCAAGGACGACCCCGAGCTTTATAAGAAGGGTTACTTCTACTACACCGACGAGCCGTACGGCGAAGGTCTCTACGAAGTCAAGACGACATACGAGCACCTTGCAAACCTGCTCGGCATCACCGACAAGCAGCAGATACGCAACCTTACTCCTCTCGGCGGCAACAACTCATATCCCGACCGCGACTGTGAAATCAAGGGTATCGACCCCATCAAGTTCATCGAGCCTTACATCAGCCTCTGGGTACCTCAGTCGCTTGCTTACCTCAAGATAGGCGAGCCCATCCCGAAGGGTCAGCGCTTCTCGTTCTCCCGTTCGGTTCGCACCTACGGCGAGGACCAGGACCGCTTCAAGGCATACAAGGAAAGCGGCGACGAGCTTTGGTGGTACATCTGCTGCTCTCCCGAGGCTCCCTTCCCGAACTGGTTCTTCTGGTATCAGGGCCCCGCGGTACGTACGGTTCTCTGGCAGCAGTACATGTATGACATCGACGGTATCCTTTACTACGCCACCACAGTCGGCTGGGAAAGAATTACGAGAAACAAATTTGCCATTGCCGACGGCGGCAACGGCGACGGACTTCTCCTTTACGCCGGAGAGATGTTCGGCGGTTACGGACCGGTCGCATCCATCCGACTTGCGCAGGTACGTGACAGCTTCGACGACTACGACTACCTGAGAATCGCAGAGCAGCTTGTAGGCCGCGACAAGGTAATGAAGATAGTGAACACCCTCACCACCTCCATTCTCGAATATTCCGAGGATTACCGCGACATGGAAGCCGCACGCGAAGCGGTTGCGAAGCTTATCATCGACGCACAGTAAACAAAAAGCCTCCCGCACGGGAGGCTTTTTAAGTGCAGAGTGCAGAGTGATGAGTGCAGAGTTTAGGAAGAAAAACGCAAGCGTTTTTCAATTATTAAACAATTGTTTTGCGGAGCAAAACTACATTAACTCTGCACTCTGCACTCTGCACTCTGCACTTGACACGCCGTGTCATTTATGCTACAATATCGTCACGGGTGAGCACCTACCGGCAGTCAGGCTACTGACTGCCGATTTTTATTTTAAGGAGATTCATAATGCAAACCTACTGGCCGCTTATACTTATCGTCGTATCGAATATCGTGTATCACGTCTGCTCGAAATCCGTGCCGGACGCGCTTAACCCGTTCGCCGCGCTGACCGTCACATACCTCGTGGGCGCGCTTGCGTCGGGTGTGCTTTTCTTTGCGCTGAACCCCGGGCAGAGTCTCGTTCAGGCGTACAGAGAGCTCAACTGGACCGCAATTGCGCTCGGAGTGGCGATTGTCGGGCTTGAGGCGGGCACGCTTTACATGTACAAGCTCGGCTGGGAGATAAGCGTCGGTCAGCTCGTGCACAGCGGCGCGCTTGCCGTGTGCCTGCTCATCATCGGCAGAATCTTTTATAACGAACCCCTTACCGCAACGAAAATCATCGGCGCGGTTGTCTGCCTCGGCGGACTCGTGCTGCTCAATATATAATTTTCGGTTGACAAACCGCACGCACAGAGTTATAATAACAGGCACGAACAACTTTCCGTGTTTCTATATCAAATACGGGCAGTTGTTCCTTTTTTGCACAATGGAGTATATCATGAAGAAAAAAACCTTTTACACCGAGCTTGCGTACCTCGTCGGGCTCTTCATTCTCGCCGTCGGCACCGCGCTGATGGAGCGCGCCGATTTCGGCGTATCGATGGTCGTCGCACCCGCGTACGTGCTTCACCTTAAAATATCCGAATTTCTGCCGTTCTTCTCATTCGGCATGGCTGAATATACGCTTCAGGCGGTGCTCCTGCTCGTGATGATGCTCGTGCTTCGCCGTGCGCGGCTCGTGTATCTTTTCTCGTTCGTCACGGCGGTGCTCTACGGCTTCATGCTCGACGGCACGATGTGGCTCGTCGCCCTGCTCCCCGAGCCGGGCGTACCCGTGCGCCTCGTCTTTTTCGTTGTCGGCATGCTTCTCGGCTCCGTCGGCGTGTCGCTTCTGTTCCACACCTACATCGCGCCCGAGGCGTACGAGCTTTTCGTTAAAGAGGTATCGGCGAAATACGGCGTTGAGATACATAAATTCAAAACGTGGTACGACATCGTCAGCTGTGTAGTCGCCGTCGTGATGTCGCTTGCGTTTTTCGGTCTGTGGCACTTCGAGGGAGTCAAAATCGGCACAGTGCTCTGTGCGATAGTGAACGGCACCGTCATCGGGCTGTGCACAAAGCTCCTTGAGAAGCTTTTCACCTTCCGCGACGGACTGAAGCTGCGGAAATACTTCTGATAAAAAACGGCAAAATCACAAGAAAGATTGTGATTTTGCCGTTTTCGTTTACCCCTTCACGTATCTTTTTAATTGTTCGTAAAAGTTTTCCCTTGTTCCCGCCATAACAACCACGATAATTTTATCGCCGACATATTCCACCGTATAGGCAAGCTCATAATTGGTTTTGTTATAAAAAATATCATAACCGTAAATGCCGCTTAAATCACCCGTCTTTGCTTCTCCCACGGTATGATCGGCACTTATTTTGTCTATTGCCTCACGGTAAAGGGTTTTGAGCTTTTTGTCCTTTATTTTTTTGAGATATTTCGCCGCGGGAGGAAGAAACCGCACTTCTGCCATTTTTCATTCCTCCGTGCCGAATATATCGTCGTACTCCGCGAAATCGCCATCTCCTGCCGCTGCTTTTTCGGCATCCGAGAGCATCGCTTCCACTGCCGTACGTACCTTTGCCTGACGGGATTTGAACTCACTGAGCAGTTCTTTTCCCGAAAGTCCCTCCGATATCAGGTCAGCAAGAATATTCTCTGCAAATTCGCCGCCTGTCACCGTTTTTGCGGGACGCAGCACAAGCTCGTTTCCACGCAGAACACATTCCGCTTCATCGGAAAATCCC
The DNA here is from genome assembly GCA_045641025.1 of Eubacteriales bacterium. Lineage (GTDB taxonomy): Bacteria > Bacillota > Clostridia > Oscillospirales > CAG-272 > UMGS1312. Next base: position 4,724 of record JAZUGD010000243.1, on the reverse strand, counting down.
AAAAGCGTATAGAACTTCTGCGGAATGGTGATTTGCCGTTTTGAAGAAATGCTGACGATTTTTTTATTCACAACCGATGCACCGTCCATAAATTTTACTGCCTCCGTATTATATGCAGATTATCAAAAAATATGTATTCTTTGTTTCTTTGTTTCTTTGTTTCCGAGCTCATTATAATATATTTTCGCCATTTTGTCAAGCGCTTAACAAGGAATAATACGGATAATTCTCCTGAAATCAAAACCGTTCGGGTTTCCCCGAACGGTTTTGTACATTGGTTCTGCGTTCTGCGTTCTGCGATAAAAAACCGCCTTGCGGCGGTTTTTTGTTTTATTCTGCGACGAACACGGCTGTGCCGTTTTCGTATACCACGGTGCCGACGCGCTTGCCGCTTTTTATTATCTCAACGGTATAAAGGTCCGTAAACGATATTGCACTGTAGTCGGAGCCGGGGGTTATCACCTCGCACGTCTCTCCCGCGCCGTTTACGTATATTTCTCCCGTTACGTTAAGGTCGTCCTTTCCGGACAGCACCTTCGTCTTCGTTTTCGTCTTCGTGTCGAACACGCTCACCGACGAATTGCGTGAGCCGAGGCCACAGGTGTACGAGTATACGAGGTCGTAACCTCCGTCCGGGCGCGTGAGCGGCGCTACGCTGAGAAGCTCCGAGCCTCCCTCTGCGCCGATAAGCTCGAAGTTTTCCCCGTCAACGACGGCGAACAGGTCGGATAGTGTGCCCTTTCCGCTCTTTTTGTATAAAGCGAAATTTCCTCCGCGCATCTCCTCGGGCGTAATATCGGTGTACATGCGAGGCTCGCCCTCGCTTATCTCCGTCACGTCAACGTCAATGACGACGTTTTCTCCGGGCACGATTTCCACGTCGGTCTCGCTGCCGCTGTCATCGGTGACGGGAAAAGCGATTCCGTATTCGGGGTTCGGTGTGAATGCGGGCATGCCCTCGGCGTAGCCGACGGTACCGGCAACCTTGCCGCCGAACACGCCCGCGTTCCTTACGGGATCGTTGAAGCCGAGGTCGCACTCTCCTTCGGCGACTATTACCTCGCATCCGCGGCTGCCGCTCTTAACGAGAAGCGTCTCCATGCCGTAGGCGTTCTCCTGTCTCAGCGCGTCGGGCAGGTTTCGCAGACCGTACACCTGCGTTTCCGTCCCGGTTTTCGTGTCGAACACGATAACGTCGGAATGATGCATGCCCGAGCCCCGGTTGTAGGTGTAAACGAGGTCGTACCCGCCGTCCTCTCGGCTGAGAGCGGCGGTACTCATAACTCCCCACTCTCCTCCGAGGTTTCCTATCGGGTATTCTTCGCCGTCGATTACGACAACCGAGCGGCACTTTTCGGGGTTGTCTGTATCTGCGTTTTTATATACCGAAACACCGCTGCCGCGCATCTCTTCGGGGGTTATGTCAAGCCGTCCCTGCTCGTCGTACGCGGGTTCGGTGTTCCTGTCCGCAACCGACGGGCTCGTGAGGAAGCAGACGGCAACGACGGACACCGCAAGCAGCGCCGCAATGATTATCCACGGAGTCGGTTTTTTGAAATTCAGCACTTTCTTTATCCTTCCTTTGACTCCCGTCTCACCGAAGGCGAGCGGGCATACCGTTATCATGCGTCTCGGCGCACTGCAGTTGAGCAGCGCGTCGGAATACGGCTTCTTTGCCTCCTCACCGAAGGAGGCGATGACCTTCTCGTCGCACGCCGCCTCGATATCGCGGCAAAGGAGCGCGTACGCGAGCCAGAGCGGCGGCAGAAACCAGTAAACCGTCAGAAGCAGGTATCCGAGCGGCTTCCATAAATGGTCGAGCCTGCGGAGATGTGCTCTCTCGTGAGCAAGGACGTACAGACGGTCGTCTTCCGCCGTCGACGACGGGATAATTATCATCGGGCGTACCACACCGAGAATGAACGGTGTGTCCGCCGCATCGCAGACGTACACTCCCTTCTCCGTTTTTACCCTCTCACGGATACGCAGACGCACGCGGCAATAGCTTATTCCCGCGTATGCGAGCATTAAGGCGATGCCTCCGAGCCATACGGCGGTGCAGATACCGCCGAGCGTCTGCATCGGGTTTGCGCTCTCCTCGGCGCGCGGTGACATTTTTTCTTCAAGCACGAGGTTGACCGCGCTGTTGATTACCGTAAAACCGCTGTCAATCTCCGGCGTCTGTACCTCGGTTATCTCCTGCGGTACGGTCTCGGCGCTCGGTATGAGAGAGAGCGGACTGTGCGGCAGCACGGGTATCACGAGTCTCACCGCCACGAGCACCCACGCCGCACAGCGTATCCACGCGGGCGCACGGCGCAGGAGCAGCCGCACGAGCACTACGGCGAGCGCCGTCCACGATGCGGCGATACCCATATTGAGTACGGTTATGAATACGTTCGTCATATCAGTCACCATATTTGTCTATCATCCGGCGGATTTCCTCAACCTCGTCCGGTGTAAGCTTTTTGTTTCTCGTGAACGCCGCGACGAATGCGGGAAGCGAGCCGCCGTACTCCTCGCTCACGAGCACCTCGCTCCGGCGGGAGTAGTATTCCTCACGCGACAGCACCGCCGTGACCGTGCCGTCCGCGCATGCAAATAGCCCCTTTTCGCAGAGTCTGCGGAGCACCGTGTACGTCGTTGACTTCTTCCACGAAAGCTCGCTTTCGCACACGTGCACAAGCTCCGTCGAGTTTATCGGTGCGCGCTCCCATATGATTTCCGCAAAGCGGGCTTCAACCGCTCCGAGCTGTATATCTGCCATATTACGCTTTCTCCTTTCTTTGCATCTGCGCCGTTTCTCTGAATTTGCCGCACTCTTGCGGCAAAAGGCACAGATGGGTTTGAAAGACGCTCACCTGAAAAGCAGGATCTCTTTGCTTTCAAACGACCTCCCGAGAATTGGTTTATATCTTGTAGACCATTTATAGTTTACACCGTGTAAACCGTTTTGTCAACGGTTTTTTGAAATTTTTTAATTCTGATTGAAAAAACGTTCGGGCTGCCCCGAACGGTTTTCTTCTTTATTCGGTTATCATCCGCAAAATTTTTCTTTTCATTCGTCTCACCTCCGAGAGGATTATAACACATATAAACAAAAATGTAAATATGGGCATTCAGCATTCAGAGATTGCGCTTTACGTCTGTGTACAGACTTGATTTGTCATCCTGAGCCGCGCGAAGGATCTGCGAAAAGTACGCAATAATTCACGCAAAGACAAAAAGCTCCGTTGCCGAATGCTCAATGCTCAATGCCGAAAGCTCTCAAAAATCACCGCGACCGCACGGCATAAGGTTGAATTTTCCGTTGCCGTGTGTTATACTGTAAAAAACGAAAGGCGGTGAGCGGACGTGGCAAAATATCTCGGACTTGACCTCGGTACGACGACAATATCGGCGGCAGTTTTGTCGGAGAACGGTGACGTCGTGACGAAAACCGTGCCGAACTCGTACTCTCTTGACGACGGCGACCCGACGCACCGCCTGCAGGACGCGGACGCGATTGCGGACGCGGCTGCCTCGCTCGTACGCACGCTCGGCGAAGGCGTTTCCGCGATAGGCATAAGCACGCAGATGCACGGCATCGTTTACGTCGGCGCGGACGGGCGTGCGCTCTCGCCGCTTATCACGTGGCAGGACACGAGGGGTGAGTCGGTATGCGCCGAGGCGAAAAGCCTCACGGGGTACGACCTGCACGCGGGCTACGGCGCGGCGACGCTCCTTGCCGACACGAGAGCGGGAAAAGTTCCCGCAGGTGCGGCGAAAATATGCAGTATAGGCGACTACGTCGCGATGAGGCTGACGGGCAGAAAAGCCCCGCTCACACACGCGACCGTCGCTCACAGCTTCGGGCTTTATGCGGACGGGTTTGACACCGCCGCGGCGGAAAAGCTCGGTATTTGCGCATCTCTTTTCCCCGAGGTGACGGACGTGCCGTCCGTCGTCGGATACTCGGACGGCGTGTCGGTAATTACCGCTCTCGGCGACAATCAAGCGGCTTACCGCGGCGCGGCAGAAACGGGTGTGCTCGTAAATTTCGGTACGGGCTCGCAGGTGTCGGTGCTCTCTGACGTTCCCGCAGACGCCGAAGGAATCGAGGCAAGGCCTTATATATATCCCGGGAAATATCTGCTCTCCGGCTCCGCTCTCTGCGGGGGAAGAGCATACGCGGCGCTTGAGCGATTCTTCCGCGAATATTCGGGCGGTGAGGCGCAGTACGACAAGCTCAACGCACTCGCGGCACAGTCTTACGCGGCTGGTACGGCTCTGTACGTAGATACCTCATTCTGCGGCACGCGAAGCGACCCCGACAAGCGAGGAAGTATTGTCGGCATAAGCGAAGAAAGCTTCACTCCCGGCAACCTTGCGGCTGGCGTGCTCTGCGGCATGGTGAGGGAGCTTTACGGATATTTCGAGAAGACGGGAGCGAGGGCGGATACCGTTACCGCAAGCGGCAACGGAGTGCGGCGCAATCCCGTGCTTGCAAGGATAATTTCGGACGTGTTCGGCGTGCCCGTCACCGTTTCCCCGTGGCTTGAGGAGGCGGCGCTCGGCGCGGCGCTCACGGCGCGCGAGGCGGCTTTGAACTTATGACTGCAAAAGAACTGTCCGAGCGCTTCGGCATGAAGCCTCACGAGGAAAACGGCGCATACGCCGAGAAACACTACGTGCACACGGGCGGCGGACGCGCCGCGTCCGGCTCGATATATTATTACGTAGAC
>JAZUGD010000242.1:0-2207 GCA_045641025.1 Eubacteriales bacterium | reverse complement strand
GTCCGGCTCGATATATTATTACGTAGACAAGGACGAAAAGACGGAATTTCACCGCATCGACTGTGACGAATACTGGACGTTCGTTGCGGGCGCACCGCTTGAGGTGTGGCAGGTGCGGGACGGCAAGGCTTCCGTTTCTCTGCTCGGGACGGACGAGGGGTGTGAGCCCTCGGTTTTCGTGCCCCGCGGCACGGCGTTTGCCTCAAAGCACGCCGCGGGAGCGGACGACGGGACGTTTCTCGTCTGCATTACGGTGCCGCGGTTCGATTATGCGGGCTTTGAGCTTATAACGGAAGAAGAAATCACCGCCGCCGCACCGGAAACCGAAAAATTTTTCAAGGATTGATTATGACTGAACACGAAAAGCTCCGCGAGGAGATTTGTGCCGGTGCGACCGGCACGGTAAAAGAGCTTGCGGCGAGAAAATCGGTGCGCGTGTTTGAGGAAAGAGAGATACCGGCGGACGTAAAGCGGGCGATTCTTTTCTCCGCGGCGGAGGCGCCGACCGCGGGCAACCAGCAGCTTTACACGGTAATCGACGTGACGGACGAGGAGAAAAAGCAAAGGCTTTCCGTCCTCTGCGACAATCAGCCGTTTATCGCAAAAGCGCCGCTCGTGCTCGTCTTCTGTGCCGACTGTAAAAAGTGGTACGATGCGTACGCACTTGCAGGGTGCGAGCCCCGACGCCCCGGTGTCGGTGACCTTATGCTCGCCGTGACCGATACGGCGATAGCGGCGCAGAACGCCGTGTGTGCCGCACACTCGTACGGCGTCGGCTCGTGCTATATAGGCGACATGCTTGAGCGGTGTGAGGAGATGAGAGAAACGCTGTCTCTCCCCGATTTCGTCGTGCCGTCCGTGATGCTCGTGTTCGGCTACCCCACCGAGGGGCAGAAGGCGAGACGTAAGCCGGACCGCGCACGGCTCACCGATACGGTGTTCGAGAACTCTTACCCGACGCTTGATGAGGATGCAGTCCGCGAGGCGTTTGCATACCGCACCGACGGTGACTTCGACAGCTACATGGAACGCTTCTGCAGCCGCAAATACAATTCCGATTTTTCACGCGAGATGACCCGCTCCGTCGCGGAGTATCTTAAGCAATTTGAGGACTGTTTGAAAGCAAAGTAAGCACAAACCGTAGGTGAGCTTCTTTCAAACCCCATTTGCGCCGGGGTACGGCACAAATGCAAAGAAAGGCAAGGACTTAAGTATGCATATCTTTTTGATCAGACACGGCGAATCAATGGCAAACGTCGGCGAGAACTACGAGAGACGTCTGCCCGACCATCTCGTTTCACTTACCGAGAAGGGAATGAAGCAGGCGTACGACGAGGGCGTATGGCTTGCGAACTATCTGCGCGAGAAAAATATCGATATCTCTCACGCACGCATATGGCGAAGCCCGTACCTGCGTACGCGTCAGACGAGCGAGCAGTTCAACAAATCGCTCGGCATCACCGACATTAAAGAGGACATCACGCTTACCGAGCAGCAGTTCGGTATGTTCGACTCCGTTCCCGAAAGCGAATGGGGTATAAATCACGAGGCTGAGTACGACGAGTTCCTCCGTCAGGTGCAGAATCAGGGCAAATTCTACGCGCGTCTGCCGCTCGGCGAGAGCCCGTACGACGTGGCGATAAGAATACATCAGTTCTTCGGCACGATATACCGTGACCGCGACGAGGAGGGCATCGACACGCTCTTCGTCTTCACTCACGGTACGACCCTGCGCACGTTCCTCATGCGGTGGTTCCACTACTCGCCCGAGTGGTATCAGGCGGAGCACAACCCGAAAAACTGCTGGATACGCGAAATCATCGACCGCGAGGACCTTGGATATATAAATAAATAATTAAAAGACTGCGAAACGGCACCGTTTCACAAGGACGTTTTGAGCAAAGCAAAACCCGCCGAAAGAAAATTACAGTTCGGCGGGTTATTCTTTTTCCCGGCAAATCGGGATTTGCAGTAATGCGGAATGGCGATGTTTGCCAACGGCAAACTCGCGGTTTTCGCCGAAGGCGTACAACCACGGAATTGCGGAATGCGGAATTATGCCGAATTGTATGTCTGTCGGCAAAAACTTGATTTGTCATCCTGAGCCCCGCGAAGGATCTGCGAAAATTTCGCACAACCGTGCACGTCCACGCAGGGACAACCGACACCGTCATCCCGAGGAGCGGGCAAAACTAATGAAACGGCTT
>JAZUGD010000241.1:0-10713 GCA_045641025.1 Eubacteriales bacterium | reverse complement strand
GTGGTAATACGAGAGAGTATCGTCGTCGCCCGTGTTCCGCACGAGCACGTATTCGTAATCACCGCACTTTAGGGTTCTCTCGTCCGTAGGTCTGTCGGGAGTATCCGGCTCAAGCGTAACCGTTTCAAGTACGCCGAGGCCGTAGTCCGTGACGTACTTCTTGCGTCCCGCGCCCCACGTTACCTTATCCGCATCGACCGAGAGAAGCCTTACCTCACATTCGGGGTTGCCGGTCAGCGTCTCCGAGGTGCCGAGCGGCGTTACTTTCTTCGTGTCGTAGTCAAGACGGAACAGCTCGGTGTGGCATTTTGCATGTCCGGGGTCAAAGGCGTCTACCCGTACGGCTTCCTCGTCAACCACAAGCATCGTGCCGAACAGTGCCGTATCTCCGGGCATGAACTCATTCGGGAAGAAACCGTCGCTGTCGTGCTTTTTGGAGAGAAGCACCTCGTATTCTCCCGTTTTAAGGTCTAACCTGTATAAGTAAGACGTCGTATTTGAGTAGTCTCCGGTGTAACTGACCCCGGTGCTTTTTTTGAAAAACAGATAGTTGCCGTGCTGCACAAGGTCTTCGGCGATGTGGTACGAGATACACTCGTCCGTGTTGTGCTTGCACACGGGGTCACTGCATATCGGGGTGTAAGCGCCCGTTTCCGTGTTTATCTTGAAAAGCAGCTGTGCGCCCGGATCCGCGCCCTCGGTCATAACGTCGGGCACGATGATGTAGTATTTCGACGAAAGATCGTTTTCGTTCTCGGGCTCTTCGGGTGTCTCACCCTTGCCGCACGCACATAAAAGAGTGAGAAGGGCAAGAGATAATGCGATAATGCGTTTTTTCATAGTGAAAAGTTCCTTTCTGTGTTTTTGATATATACATCCCATCACGGAATACATCGTAACACGAGGTAACCCGTTTGTCAAGAGAAAATTTGTAAAAACAAAAAACCCGAAAACATTCGTTTTCGGGTTTTGAATCTCTCGGGGAGAAATTATCTCTTGGAGAACTGGCTTGCACGACGTGCGGCTTTGAGACCGTACTTCTTTCTTTCCTTCATTCTCGGGTCTCGAGTGAGAAGGCCTGCCTTCTTGAGGGCGGGACGGAAGGTGTCGTCAGCAAGGAGAAGGGCACGTGCAACGCCGTGACGGATAGCACCGGCCTGACCGGAGATACCGCCGCCGTTTACGTTGGCAACGATGTCGAACTTTCCTTCGGTTCCGGTAACGCCGAAGGGCTGGTTAACTACGAGCTTGAGGGTCTCAAGGCCGAAGTAGTTGTCGATGTCACGACCGTTGATGGTGATGGCACCGGTACCGGGATAAAGGCGAACGCGCGCAACGGAACTCTTTCTTCTGCCGGTTCCGTAGAAGTAAGGCTTAGCACTGGTATACATTATTCTGTACCTATCCTTTCATCAGAACTCATAGGGAGTAGGCTTCTGAGCTGCATTCTTGTGCTCGGGGCCTGCGTACACCTTGAGGCGGGTGAGGGACTTGCGTCCGATGGAGTTGCCGGGAAGCATACCCTTAACTGCGAGCTGCATTGCGAGCTCGGGCTTGGTAGCCATAAGAGTACGGTACTGAACTTCCTTGAGTCCTCCGATGTAGCCGGAGTGACGGCGATAGTACTTGTTGGTGAGCTTGTTGCCCGTGAGAACTGCCTTGGAAGCGTTTACGATGATAACGTACTCGCCGCAGTCAACGTGGGGAGTGAACTCGGGACGGTGCTTACCGCGGAGAATGTTGGCAGCAGCGACGGCGGTCTTACCCATGGGCTTGCCTGCAGCGTCGATTACGTACCACTTGCGCTCTACGGTTTCGGGTTTAGCCATATAAGTGGACATTTCGATATTCCTCCGTAAAATTTTTACTTAACAGCGTGGTGTATTGTATCACACCGACTTCCGTTTGTCAACAACTTTTTTGAAAAAAATCCCGTCTCGTCAAACTGTCACCCGCGAAGCTCGCGAAATCTCGCAAATGCTCTCAAATGCTCCCGTATTCTCATATGCGAAATCAAAAAATATTTTTGAGAAAATTCCGTATCCGCTTGACAAACGGGGCATAACGTAGTATCATATGAACAGATAAACATATGAATACAGAGGAATATGTTATGGATACCTGCATACACGAAGACAAAATGAACGCCGCGCGTGCGACGATGCCGCCGGAGGAAACGCTGTACGACCTCGCCGAGCTTTTCAAGGTATTCGGCGATTCCACGAGAATCCGTATTCTTTACAGCCTCTTTTCCACCGAGCTCTGCGTGGGAGACATATCCCTCCTTCTCGGCGTAAGCCAGACCGCCGTTTCGCATCAGCTCCGCGTGCTTAAAACGAACAAGCTCGTCAAATCCCGCAGGGAAGGCAAAACGGTATTCTACAGCCTTGCGGACGACCACGTCTGCAGCATAGTGAATCAAGGCCTTGAGCATATAGAGGAATAAATTATGAAGAAAACGTATAAACTCATGGATCTCGACTGCGCAAACTGCGCGGCAAAAATGGAAGACGCGATAAAGAAGCTTGACGGCGTAAACGACGCAAGCGTCAGCTTCATAATGCAGAAGCTGACCGTCGATGTCGAGGGTGATTTCGACGCGGTAATGAAGAAAATCGCAAAGACGATACGCAAAGTCGAGCCGGACTGCGAAATAATAATGTAAATACCCGTCGGAGGAACGTGCCGTGAAAAAGAAACAGAAGAACCTGCTTGCCCGCATTATAATCGGCGGAGTGCTGTTTTTCTGTACTCTTGCAGCGGCACGTTTTTTTGTTATTAATAAATGGATAATACTCGCCGCATATATCGTCGTGTACGTGCTCACCGGATGGGACGTCGTATGGAAGGCGGTGCGGGGAATTATCTCGGGTCAGGTATTCGACGAAAACTTTCTCATGACGCTTGCGACCGCGGGAGCCTTCGCCGTTGGCGAATATCCCGAGGCGGCGGCGGTAATGCTGTTCTATCAGACGGGCGAGCTTTTCCAGAGCCTTGCCGTCGCAAAGAGCCGCCGTTCCATTTCCGCACTTATGGATATCCGCCCCGAAACGGCAAATGTAGAAAATGAAAACGGTATCGAGGAGACCGACCCGTCCGAGGTTGCTCCGGGTACGGTCATAGTGATTCGCGCAGGTGAGAGAGTACCCATCGACGGCGTGGTGATAGAAGGGAAATCGTACCTCGACATGTCAGCGCTGACGGGCGAAAGCGTACCGTCGGCGGTGCGTGAGGGCGATGAGGTAATCAGCGGGTGCATCAACGGAAGCGGCGTTCTCCGCGTCCGCACGACGAAGCTGTTTTCCGATTCCGCCGTGTCGAGAATCCTCGAGCTGACCGAAAACGCCGCCTCAAAAAAGGCAAAAGCCGAAAACTTTATTACAAAATTTGCGCGTGTGTATACTCCGTGCGTCGTGGCGGCTGCCGTGCTCCTTGCCGCCGTGCCTTCGCTTATATGCGGCAACTTCAGCGAATGGCTTCACCGCGCACTCATTTTTCTCGTCGTTTCGTGCCCGTGTGCCCTCGTAATCTCCGTGCCGCTCGGCTTTTTCGGCGGTATCGGCGGAGCGGGCAAACGCGGCATACTCATAAAGGGCGGTACGCATATGGAAATGCTCGCCCGTACCCATACGGTCGTATTCGATAAAACCGGAACCCTCACCGAGGGAGTCTTCGAGGTAACCGGAGTGCATCCCGTAGCCGGAGACGCCGACTCACTTCTGTCTCTTGCCGCGGCAGCGGAAAAGACCTCGTCGCATCCCGTGGCGCGCCCGATAGTCGAAGCGGCGGACGACGCACAACTTCCCGAGGTTACCGACGTGCACGAAACCATGGGCAAGGGCGTGAGCGCCTTGCTTGACGGCGAGAGAATACTCGTCGGCGGAGCAGTTCTCCTGAGAGATGCAGGTATCGACGTACTCGTGCCGGAAGAGACGGGAACGGTCGTTTACGTCTCACGCGGAGAGACACTTCTCGGTTATATCACGGTAGCGGACAGAATCAAGAAAAACGCCGCCTCCGCCGTTGCATCGCTTAAGAAAAACGGTGTCAGAACCGTTATGCTCACCGGTGACGGTGAGAGCGTCGGGCGTGCGGCAGCCTCTGCCGTCGGTATCGACGAGGCACGGTGCGGACTCCTGCCGCAGAACAAGGTCGAGGAGGTCGAAAGACTTATGGCGGGGTCAAACGGCAAGCCGGGACTCGTCTTCGTCGGCGACGGAATACACGACGCGCCCGTGCTGACCCGCGCCGACGTGGGAATCGCAATGGGCGCAATAGGCTCCGACGCCGCAATAGAAGCTGCGGACGTCGTACTGACCGACGACTCACCCGAAAAGGTAGCCGAGGCCGTGAAAATATCCCGCAGAACTCTGCGAATCGTGCGCGAAAACATCGTCTTCGCACTTGTCGTAAAGGCCGCCGTGCTTCTGCTCGGCGCGCTCGGCATCGCGGGAATGTGGGAGGCGGTATTCGCCGACGTAGGAGTATCGGTGATAGCCGTGCTCAACTCCATGAGAACTCTGAAAAACGTAAAATAGCTTATAAAGTCCCCGACGTGCAGTCGGGGATTTTCACAATATATTGATAAAAAATGCCTCCCGAACGACAAAATATCAAAAAAATATGTACAAACGTATTTTAATGTGATATAATATAGGTTATAAAAGTATAACCATGGAATAATGTTGCCGTCGCCCGGACGGCGGTATTTCGGATATCACAGGACAGCGAGTTTATGGAAGAAGAAAGAAAAGAAAACAAAAAGCCTTTCGGCTATAACAACAAGAAAAAGCACAAGAACAAACAGCCCCGACCTGCGGACGATACACCCAAAGAAGGTGCCGCTCCCGCAGACAGAGGACCGCGCCCCCCGAAAAAGAAGAAGGGAAAGCCCACGGTTCACGACGGACTTGACGATATCAAGATGAATCCGCGCTACGTGGTGTTTGACACACCCGAGGACGACGATTCTCCCGCCGAGGACGTGAGAGAGGGCAGAAACGGTGCCGCACCGGGAGCCGTAGTCGGAAGAAACGCCGTGCGCGAGCTTCTCCGCTCGGGCAGAACGGTAGATAAGATTTACGTTAAAAACGGCAACCGCGAGGGCTCGATAGTCGTAATCGTAGCCGAAGCGGTAAGCCGCAAAATCCCGATAGTCGAGGTCGACCAGAACAAGCTCGACAGACTGGCGGGGCATATGAACCATCAGGGCGTCGTTGCAATGGCGTCGGAGATAGAATATACGACGGTCGACGGAATTCTCAAAATCGCCGAAGACCGAGGGGAAAAGCCTCTTATCGTAATTGCCGACTGTATTGAAGATCCGCACAATCTCGGAGCGCTCATAAGATGCGCCGAATGTGCGGGAGTACACGGCATCATCATTCCGAAGCGCCGCGCGGTCGGCGTGACTCCCGTAGTCGCGCGTTCGTCTGCGGGTGCCATTGAACACATGGCGATAGCCAAGGTTACGAACATTGCAAACACCATAGAAGAGCTGAAAGCGAAAGGCGTGTGGGTGTTTGCCGCCGAAGCCGACGGAGAGGCATACTACGACAGCGATTTCTCCGTGCCCGCGGCAATAGTGTTCGGCAGTGAGGGCAACGGTGTCGGTAAGCTCATAAAGAGCAAATCCGATTATATCGTTTCAATCCCGATGTACGGTCTTGTAAATTCACTAAACGTTTCCACAGCGGCGTCCGTGATACTATGTCACGCGGCTCGCGTGAGACACGGCAAATAAAGCAGTGCCCGAGAAAGGAAAACAAGCTATGGAAGAAAACAAAAACATACCGGAAAACGGCGAAGAACTCGAGCTGCAGGAGGAAATCCTTGCGGACGACGACTTCTATTCGGCAGAACCTGCAGGTGACGACGCACCCGACGAGGATCTCGATATTTCCGAGCTGCTCAAAAAATATCTTCCCGATTACGCGGACATGCATCACGCGGAGCCCGAGCCCGATCCCGTTTTCGCACCCGTAACAGACGAAGAAGCCGCCGACGCTCCTGCCGAGGAGCCGGAAGAAATCGAGCTTCCCGAGATTCCGGATATCTCCTCCGGAGAATATAATGACGGCGCGGAGTTTGTCGGCGAGGCCGCAGACGAGGTTGAAAGTCTTTTCGGAGACGCGATATCCGATGCCGAAGAGTATTATTCCGAGGAAGAACCGGTTGAGGAAGAGTACGTCGAAGAGGAAGTACCCGAGGCCGAGTACGCCGAAGAGGAAGTACTCGACGAGGTCGAATACGCCGAGGAGGAAGAATACCTCGAGGAAACCGATTCGCTCGACGAGTATGCGTACGTTGAAGGCGCAGCGGAAGAATTTATCGAGAACGCCGCAGCGGACGAAGAGCCCGCAGAAGGCGAAGCCTCCGTTTCACAGGACGAGGAAGCGGCCGAGGACGAAATTCCCGGAGGACTCGACGCGACCGACATTAACCTCATGGTTGCATTCGGGCTTGACGACGAGCTTGACCAGACCATGGGACCCGAAATGGCGAAGAAGCTCCGCGAGGAAATAAGCGCAGAGGCAAGAGAGCACGAGGAAAAGCACAAGAACACGGTCGAGAACGAGTACGTTGACGAAACTCAGACCGCGGACTTTGCGGCTGCTCTCAAGTCTAAATTCAGCAGACTCAAGGTGAAGATTCTGTTCTCCGTAATCCTTACGGCGATTCTTCTCCTTTACGAAAACATAAGCGTGTTCGGCATTCAGTTCAGCGGTGCGCTTGACCCGGCGGTATATCCCGTCGTTTACACCATGGTCAGCCTGCAGATTCTTCTTATCTGCTCCGCCGTTGCATACGAGCAGGTTCTCCGCGGATGCATCGAGCTGTTCACCGGTAAGCTCAGTCCTTACAGTGTGACGTTCATTGCCAATATCGCCGCTGTCGTATATTCCGCAATTCTTGCGGATACCACCGTCATCGGCATAGAGCCCGTAATGCTCAACTCCTGCGTGGCTCTCATGGACGTGTTCACTCTCATTTACGACTACTACATCACCAAGAAGGATATTTTCTCCTTCAACGTCATCTCCTCGAAGCGCCCGAAGTACTGCGTTACGCATATGAGCGCCGAGGATGCAGACATCCCCGAAGAGCTTATGAGCGAGAACGCACCTGCCGACAGTGTGCTCCGCATTGAGAAGGCGGCGTTCGTCGACGGCTTCTTCTCCCGTTCCACCAAGGTCTCTCCCTCCGGCAAGACCTACTCCGCCGCATTCCTCGGCGTAGCCCTCGTTGCGGCGGCTATCGTAGGCGCATACGTCGGAATTTCCGGCAAGGGCGGCGGCGTATCCGTTACCTCGGCGATATTCACGACTCTGTTTGCGGCACTTCCCGTATCCATGTTCGTGTCCATGGGTTATCCCTTCTATAAGGCTTCCTCCGATGCATACGACGTAGACGGTGCCATCATCGGCGAGACCTCGGCTGAGGAATACTCCAATGCTTCCGCAATCTGCTTCGACGACGTTGACGCATTCCCGTCGTACGGCGTCAAGGTACAGAGAATCAAGATATTCAACAATCACCGTATTGACCGCGTGCTGTACTATGCGGCAAGCGCCTTCAAGTCGGCGGGCGGACCACTCTCCGACGTGTTCGAGGTTGCCACCATGGAAATCGGAACGTCCGAGGACGTAACCGTTACCGCGGCTGACGCAGGCTTCCTTTCCGCAGACGTTGACGGCAAGAGCATAGTATTCGGCTCGTCCGACGTGCTCGCCGCAAACGGCTACATCATCCCCGAGGTCGTAACCGACGAGGATGCTTCCGTTGCGGGAGACGCAAGCGTTATGTATATGCTCCGCGAGGGCAAGCTTATGGCGAAGCTCTTCATTGATTATATCCTCGATTCCGATTTCGAGTTCCTTATCAAGAATCTTTACGACAACGGCATGAGCGTCTGCATCAAGACGTTCGACCCCAACATAAACGACGACCTCGTGACCCGCAAGCTCGGCGGCGGCAAGTATCCCTTCTGCGTATCCCGTTACACGAGCGTTGAAGAGATTTCCCGCCTGAACGACAAGCTTTCAAGCGGAATAGTAAGCCGCGGCTCCTCCAAGTCGGTAATCGAAATGATAGCGTCCTGCCCGAAGATTCTTTCGATGAAGCGCACGGGCTTCGTTATCGGTATGGTATCGTCCGTAGTTGCCGCACTCGTAGTGCTCATCATGATAATCGCGGGAGGCTTTGCAAAGCTTTCGTCCCTGCTTCTCGTCATCTACGGGCTCTTCTGGCTCATCCCCGTATTTTTTATGACAAGGGCATTTATGAAAATCGACAGATAACCAATGAGAGAAGATATTAAAAGTTTTATTTCGGGCGTACAGAAGCCCGGCAGATACACCGGCGGTGAATCGGGCGCGGTTTACAAGGATAAAGAAATCCTTGCTCTCCGCGTAGCGTTCTGCTTCCCCGACGTTTACGAAATAGGTATGTCCAACCTCGGCATGAAGATACTTTGCGGTGTCCTCAACGAAATGGACGGGGTCTGGTGCGAGAGAGTCTTCGCGCCGTGGCCCGATATAGAAAAAGAAATGCGCGAGAGAGGGATACCCCTCTTCGCGCAGGAAAGCGGCGACGGTGTCGGAGAATTCGACATCGTCGCATTTACAATGCAGTACGAGCTTTGCTATACCAACATTGTAAATATGCTTGACCTTGCGGGAATCCCCGTGCTGTCCTCAGACAGAGACGACGATACGCCGATAGTTATAGCCGGCGGTCATCCCGCGACCAACCCCGAGCCCATGGCGGACTTTATCGACGTGTTCTCGATAGGCGAGGGCGAGGAGGCCCTCCCCGAGCTTGCAAGGCTCTATATAAATATGAAGGAAAACGGCACGTACACGAGAAAGTCGTTCCTGCGCGAAGCCGCAAAGCTCGAGGGCTTTTACGTACCGTCACTTTACGACGTTGCGTACAATGCCGACGGCACGGTTGCGTCAATCGAGCCCAAGGAAGAGGGCATACCGCGCCGCGTACGCCGCCGTATAGTCGCCGACCTTGACGGGGCGTATTTCCCCACGAAAACCATAATCCCGAATATTGAAACCGTACATAACAGAGTAGTGCTTGAGGTCTTCCGCGGATGCACCCGCGGATGCCGCTTCTGTCAGGCGGGCTTCATCTGCCGTCCCGTGCGTGAAAAAACGCCCGAGACGTTATGCCGTCAGGCAAGAGAACTCGTCGACTCCACCGGATACGACGAGATTTCGATGTGCTGCCTCTCCATAAGCGACTATTCCAAGGTGGACGAATTCACCGACGGGCTTCTCGAGTGGACCGACGACGCGAGAGTCAATATCTCTCTGCCCTCCCTCCGCGCCGACAGCTTTACAAAGGAGCTTATGGACAAGATAAGCTCCGTCCGCACGAGCACGCTTACGTTCGCGCCCGAAGCGGGAAGCGCGCGACTGCGCGACGTTATAAACAAAAACATCGACGAGGAAGATATCTTCCGTGCCGCCGCGCTCGCGTACGCCGCGGGAAAGAATCAGGTCAAGCTGTACTTTATGGACGGACTGCCTCACGAAACCGAGGAGGACATCGCGGGCATCGCGACGCTCGCCTCAAAGGTAGTCGACGTATATTACAAAACTCCGGGAGTCAACAGAAAGCGTCAGCCGCAGGTCACTCTGAGCGTCGCGTGCTTTATCCCGAAACCGCACACTCCGTTCGAGCGCGAGGCGCAGGACCCTCTCGACGTGCTTGAAGAAAAGCAGCAGTTCCTTCTGTCCAAAATAACGGACAGAAAGGTAAAATACAACTACCACGACGCAAAGGTATCCCGTATCGAGGCGGTATTCGCAAGAGGTGACAGACGCCTCGGCAAAGCGGTGCTCGAGGCGGTACGCTCGGGGCAGACGTTCGACGCATGGCTCGAATTTTTCGACTACGACAAGTGGATTGAAGTATTCGACAGATGCGGGCTCGACCCGGCGTTCTACGCAAACCGTACGATACCGGACGAAGAGCTTCTCCCGTGGGACGTTATCGACTGCGGAGTATCGAAGGAGTTTCTTCTCCGTGAGCGTCACCGTGCCGCAGAAGCGGCGGCGACTCCCTCGTGCCGTGAAAAGTGCTCCGGCTGCGGCGTTAACTCCCTCGTGCCGAAGGAATTCTGCAGATGGTGTCCGGGCGGCGGTGAAAGAAAAACCGAAAAAAACGTTCCCGAGCTCCAAACGCCGAAAGAATTCCGCGCGTCCGCACCCAAGCCCGACGCGTCGCTCGCACCCGTCAGAACGGTGCGTGTGCGCTTCTCCAAAGCGGGACCGCTCGCATACGTCGGTCACCTTGACCTTATGAATACCGTATCGCGCATGATAATCCGCTCGGGTCTCCCCGTGTGGTATACCGAGGGGTACAACCCTCATCCGAAGCTTGTGTTCTCGCTCCCGCTCTCCGCAACTCACGAGGGCGAGAGGGAAGTGGTGGACTTCAAACTTGTGCGCGACGTACCCGACCGCGTGATAGTCGAAACACTCCGTCCTCTCGCACCCGAGGGAATGGAGATAGCTGATGCCCGCACCGCGCCCTGCAAGCTTGATAAAATCAAGTGGGCAAAGTACGAGATAACCGTAAAGACCGACAGGGCGGAGGCGGCACTCGCGTGCGCCGACGTTTTCGATTCTCCCGTAGTGGTTATGAAAAAATCCAAGAGCGGCGAGAAGGAAACCGATATATCTCCTCTCGTACGCG
>JAZUGD010000240.1:0-5653 GCA_045641025.1 Eubacteriales bacterium | reverse complement strand
GGGAACGTCGGGAGCCTTCTCGGGAGAGACGCCCATTTCGAGGTTCTTGTCGAACATCGGCTCGTTCCACGGATTCTCAAGGTCGAGACCCTCGTGAGAGAGGTGCCAGAGGTTCTTATCCTTGGAGTAGTTGGTCTCGCGGTTGATTTTCAGCGGGATGTTGTGCGCCTCGGCGTAGTCAATCTCCTCGTCACGGGACTTGATGGTCCATTCTCTCCACGGAGCGATAATGGGCATATCGGGTGCGAAATGCTTGATTGCAAGCTCGAAACGAACCTGGTCGTTGCCCTTGCCGGTACAGCCGTGGCAGATTGCGTCAGCGCCTTCCTTGAGCGCGATTTCAACGAGTCCCTTTGCGATGCAGGGACGTGCGTGGGAGGTACCGAGGAGGTAGTCCTCGTATACCGCGCCCGCCTTCATCGTGGGAATTATGTATTCGTCAACGTATTCGTCGGTGAGGTCGAGCACGTAAAGCTTGGACGCGCCGGTCTTCAGCGCCTTTTCTTCAAGTCCTTCAAGCTCGTCAGCCTGACCTACGTTGCCCGATACCGCGATAACCTCGCAGTTGTTGTAGTTTTCCTTGAGCCACGGAATAATAATGGAGGTATCGAGTCCTCCGGAGTATGCGAGTACTACTTTTTTGATGTCTGCCTTGTTCATGATAATCTCCTTGTCTGCCGCGATGCGGTCTTGCTATTCTCGGTTATGCGTTTTTTGTTTGCATATTTGCATAAAATTGCACATCAAACGCTTATGTATGAATTTTTATGCGCATATTATATACCCGACGCGCATAATTGTCAATAGTTTATCTTATTTTTTGTATATTTCCTCAATATCCCTCGATATCTGCGCGAAAAGGTCGTCAAGGTTGCCGAATTTTCTCTCGGGACGCAGGAATCTCTCAAGCGAAACGCGTACGGTTTCGCCGTAAAGTTCACCGCTTACGCCGGGCGCGTGAGTCTCAACCGTGACTCTCCCGTCCGTGCTGACCGTCGGCCGTACGCCCACGTTGCACACGCACGGGAAGCACTCGCCGCCCCGCTCGAGCGTACCGGCGTAAACTCCCTTCGCGGGGACGAAAACGCCCGCTCCGATAACGCCGTTCGCGGTGGGAAAGCCCATGCCCGTACCGAGGTGTGCGCCGTGCATGACCTCGTACGTAATAAAGTGCGGCCGCCCGAGAAGCAAGGCAGCCTCATCGGGGTGCGCGTCCGCGAGGCACCGCTTGATTCTCGTGGTGGATACCGCCTCACCGCCCACGCACACGGTAGGTGCGACGTATACCGTCACTCCGTGAGGTGCGAGAAGGTCTCGCAGGGTTTCCGCATTTCCCGCACCGCCGCAGCCGAAGCGGAAGTCCTCACCGCACACGACTGCGGACGGGTGAAGGTTTTTCACAAGATACCCGTCTATGAATTCGCGCGGTGACATTCCGCGTACCGCCTCGAAATCCTCGGTCACGGTGTACTCCGCTCCCGCGGCGAATAAAAGCTCATCCTTCTCGTCCCGCGTATAGAGCGCGTCGCTACCCTTCGAGAGCCCGTCGAACGTGAACGCGGCGACCGGTGCGCCGCACGATATCTCTGCGCAAACCTCAAAAAGCCGCCGATGGCCGAGATGCACTCCGTCGAAGTTTCCGACGGCGTACACTCCCCCAATCGGCGGTAGTGTTTCGTTTCCGGTAAGAGCTTTTACCCTCATCCCTTATGAATCCCGAGATAGTTCTTTACAAGTGCGCTCATGAGCTCATCGCGGTCAAGCTTGCAGATGAGAGAACGGGCGTGTTTGTAGTTGGTGATGTAGGTAGGGTCCTCGGACAGAATATAGCCGACTATCTGGTCGATGGGGTTGTAGCCCTTCTCAATCAGCGCATCGTAGACGGCGGCGAGGATAGTCTTCATCTGTCTGTCCTGGTCGTTGCCTATTGAAAACTTAATCGTCTTTTCGTTTTCTCTGTTCATCATAATATGATCCTGCCTTTCCTTGGCTTGTTCATTTACATTATATATTATTCCCGTGAGTTATTCAAGGGAAACGGCAAAAAAAGATGAAAATATCGGGACATTTGCCCCGTTTTGAGACAAAAACGGTACAAAATGGTTCGTTTTTATTGATTTCGGCACGCGAAGTGGTATAATGTATATTGAAAATATATAACTTCTTTCTTATGAGGTGATATTATGTTTGACGAAAAGAAGCTTTCTCTTCTCTGCGATTTTTACGAGCTCACGATGGGACGCGGATACTTCCACAGCAAGATGCGCAACACGGTTGCGTATTTTGACGTGTTCTTCCGCAAGAACCCCGACAACGGCGGCTACGCCATCGCGTGCGGCCTTGAGCAGATTATAAAATATATAAAGGCGCTCAGCTTTGATGCGGACGATATCGCCTATCTCCGCTCGACCGGCAAGTTCGACGAGGAGTTCCTGAGCTACCTCAGCACCTTCCGCTTCACGGGTGACGTGTGGGCGGTAACCGAGGGTACCGTCGTATTCCCCGGCGAGCCCATCATCACGGTGCGTGCCCCCGTTATCGAGGCACAGCTCGTCGAGACCTATATCCTGCTCTGCATTAACCATCAGTCGCTTATCGCAACCAAAGCCTCGCGTATCGTACGCGCGGCGGCAGGCCGCCCCGTATCGGAGTTCGGCTCGCGCCGTGCTCACGGTGAGGACGCGGCGGTAAACGGTGCCCGCGCCGCATACATCGGCGGCTGTGCCTCCACGGCGTGCGCACTTGCCGACATGCTCTACGGCGTACCCGCGGGCGGCACCATGGCTCACTCGTGGATTCAGACCTTCGACGACGAGTACGAGGCGTTCTGCGAATACGCGAGAATATATCCCGAAAGCCCGACCTTCCTCGTTGACACGTTCAGCGTGCTTGACTCGGGCATCCCGAATGCAATCCGCGCCGTGAAGGACGTGCTGTGGCCGATGGGCAAGAAAAAATGCGCCATCCGCATAGACTCCGGCGATATTACCTATCTTACGAAAAAAGCGAGAGCGATGCTCGACGAGGCGGGACTTACCGACTGCTCCATCGTCGTTTCCAACTCGCTTGACGAATACATCATCGGCGAGGTTCTCCGTCAGGGCGCGTGCATCGACGCGTTCGGCGTAGGCGAGAGGCTCATCACCGCGAAGAGCGACCCCGTCTTCGGTGCCGTATATAAGCTCATCGCGGTTGAGGAGAACGGCGTCATCGACCCGCGTATCAAGGTGAGCGAGAACGAGACGAAAATCACGAATCCTCACTTCAAGGAGCTGTACCGCTTCTACTCGAACGAGACGGGCAAGGCGGAGGCGGACCTCATCACGATATACGATGAGGTGATTCCCGACGGCGAGCCCATTGAGATATTCGACCCGAACTTCACGTGGAAGCGCAAGCTGATGACGGACTACACTCTCCGCCGTCTCAAGGTTCCCGTATTCCTCGGAGGCGAGTGCGTTTACGAATGCCCGCCGCTCGAGGAGGTCAAGGACCATTGCAGACGCGAGCTTGACACGATGTGGGACGAGGTTCTCCGTTTCGAGAACCCGCACGGCTACTACGTCGACCTCTCCGATAAACTGTGGAATCTCCGTCAGGACATGATTAACGAAAAGAAGCACAATAAATGAAAAAACTGATAGTTGCAAAGGTGGGCACAAGCTCACTTACCGGTAAGGACGGCGGTATCTCGCACGCGGCGATAGAGACGGTCGTGCGCCAGATATGCGACCTGCGCGACGCGGGTCACTCCGTCGTGCTCGTAACGTCCGGTGCGATAGCCGCGGGCTTCCATTCTCTCGGCTACGCCTCACGCCCGCAGACGATTGCGGCAAAGCAGGCGTCCGCGGCGGTAGGTCAGGGACTTCTGCTTGAGGAATACTGCGAGGCACTCGGTGCGAGAGGCTACGTCGGCGCACAGCTTCTGCTGACGCGCGACGACTTCGCCGACAAGAGACGCTACACCAACGCGTGGAGCGCGCTTGAGCTCCTGCTCAAAAAGGGCGCGGTCCCGATTATTAACGAAAACGACACGATTGCCGTTGACGAGCTCAAGCTCGGCGATAACGACACGCTTGCGGCGCAGGTCGCGGCGATGATTCACGCCGACCTCATGGTCATACTGACCGACGTTGCGGGTCTCTACACGGGCAACCCCGCGAAGGATAAGAGCGCAAAGCTCATCCCCACGGTTGAAAAAATCACTCCCGAAATCCGCGGGATTGCGGGCGGTGCGGGCTCCTCGGTCGGCACCGGCGGCATGATGACCAAGGTACGCGCCGCCGCGCTTGCGACGAAGGCGGGCGTGCCCGTGTTCATCACCTCCTCTCACGGAGAGGACGCGCTCATCCGCGCCGTTGACGGAAGCGGAGTAGGTACTCTCTTCAAAGCGGAGGACGGGCTTCGCACGAAGCTTCAGTGGATGGCGTTCTACTCTCACACGAGCGGCAACCTTTACGTTGACGCGGGTGCCGCGGATGCGGTGACCGGACAGGGCAAGAGCCTGCTCCCCGCGGGAATCCGCGCAGTCGAGGGCGACTTCAAGGCGGGCGACGTCGTACGCGTTTACAAGTGCGAGACGCACAACCTCATCGGCCTCGGCACGGTGAACTACTCCCGCGACGAGCTCTCGCGCATCATCGACATGATCGCCTCCGGCAGAGGCTCGGGCTTCGATGAAGCGATAAACCGAGATAACTGGGTATCAATGGAAGAATAATAAATCAGGTAATATATATGCAGTCGATTCACGAAAAACTCGAAATAACGTCCGCATCGCTGAGACGCGCGGCGGCAGTGCTCGCTCTCGCACCGACGGACGAAAAAAACGCCGCGCTTATAAAAGTCGCGGATGCGCTCGTGCGCGACACCGACGCGATTCTCACGGCAAATCTGCTCGACCTTGACGCGTTCACGGGAAGCACCGCGATGCGCGACCGTCTCACGCTCACGCCCGAAAGAATTGCGGCGATAGCAGACGGAGTACGCTCCGTTGCGGCTCTGCCCGACCCCGTGGGTGAGGTTGTCGAACGCTTTACGGCGGCTGACGGGCTTGAGATTGAAAAGCTGCGCGTGCCCTTCGGCGTTATCGGAATCATTTACGAGGCGCGCCCGAACGTGACCGCCGACTGTGCTGCGCTCTGCCTCAAGACGGGCAACGCCGTGCTCCTTCGCGGAAGCGCGAGCGCGATAAACTCCAACGCGGCAATAGTAAAAACGATAAAATCCGCTCTCGCGGAGAGCACCCTGCCCGCAGAGTCCGTCGAGCTCATGGAAGACGTCTCGCGCGAGGCATCGGACGAGCTTATGGCGTCCCGCGGACTCATCGACGTGCTCATCCCGCGCGGCGGCGAGCGTCTTATCCGCGCCGTTGCGGACAATGCGCACGTGCCCGTGCTCGAAACGGGAGTCGGCAACTGCCACGTTTACGTCGACGCGTCGGCTGAGCCCGACATGGCGGAAAAAATCGTTCTCAACGCCAAGACGGACAGACCGTCCGTCTGCAACGCGGCGGAAACGCTGCTCATAAACGAAAATTACCCCTTCGCACGCGAGCTTCTTGCCGCACTTGAGGGTGCGGGCGTGACTCTCCACGGTGACGAAAAAACGCTCGCTCTCGCGAAGTCCGCAGTACCCGCGGAGTTCCCGCGGG
>JAZUGD010000239.1:0-5522 GCA_045641025.1 Eubacteriales bacterium | reverse complement strand
CTCTCTCGACGACCCCGACTTCCCGGGCAAGGCGGAGATTACCGCGTTCAACCCGCTCATCCCGCTTGATTCCGAGGCATCGAGCCTTCCCGTTGCGATGTTCGAGATTAAGCTCACCAATACCACAAACGAGCCGCTCGACTACGTCGTTACCGCCGTGCTCCGCAACACCCGCGGCAAATCGGTGAACGCGGCTGTGAAGAACGACAGTCTCTCCGGCGTCTTCCTCGACAGTCCCGACAATAACGAAACCAACACCGGCGCGAACGATATGACCGTCGCCACCGACGAGACGGAATGCGTACACCTTGAGGAGTACTGGTTCCGCGGTATCTGGTACGACAATATCGAAACGTACTGGCGTGAGCTTACGACTCCGGGCTTCCCCGAGCCGCGTCACTACGATGAGGTCGGCTCGTGCGACCACGCGACCGTATTCGTTAAAAAGACCGTTCCCGCAGGCGAGAGCGCGACCTATCGTTTCGTTCTTTCGTGGAACAGCCCGAACTTCGAGAACTGGTTCCACCCCGAGAGAAACGAGGACGGAAGCGAAAAGCGCACCGTCATGCACAACTATTACAGCTACCGCTTCAAGAACTCTCTCGAGAGCGCGAAATACGCACTCTCCGAGTGGGACAGACTTTGGGACGGTACGAAAAAATATCACGACGCACTGTTCGCGTCCACGCTCCCCGAGGAGGTACTTGACGCGGTATCCGCAACTACCTCCGTGCTTAAGTCTCCCACGGTTCTCCGCATAGGAGAGAAGGGCGATTTCTGGGGCTGGGAGGGGCTCGGCGAGCATAACGGCTCCTGCGAGGGTACCTGTACTCACGTATGGAACTACGTTTACTCCACCTGCTTCCTCTTCCCGGACCTTGAGAGAAACATAAGAGAAAACGACTATAAATACAACCAGCAGCCGAACGGAGAAATGAGCTTCCGTACGCTTCTCCCGTTCGGACGCGAGCCGGGTACCAACCGCGGCTGTGCCGACGGTACGATGGGCGGCGTCATGAAGACGTACCGCGAGTGGAAAATCTCCGGTGACGACGAATGGCTTAAGAAAATATGGCCGTCCGTAAAGCGCTCGCTTGAGTGGGCGTGGAGCGAGGAAAACGGCGACGGCTGGGACAGAGACCGCGACGGCGTTGCCGAAGGACGTCAGCACCACACGCTCGACATGGAGCTGTTCGGACCGTCCTCGTGGCTTGAGGGCTTCTACCTCGGCGCACTCCGTGCCGCATCAGAGATGGCACGCTTCCTCGGCGAGAACGAGGACGCCGACCTCTACGACAGACTTTTCGCATACGGTAAAAAGTGGACTGCCGAGAACCTCTTCAACGGCAGATACTTCTTCCAGAAGCTCGACCTTTCCGATAAGGACTTCCTTGCAAAGTACGCAAACGGCACGGTTGACGTCTTCGGACGCAACGCGATGGAATCGTACTGGAACGAGGAAACCGGCGAGATCAAATACCAGATAGGCGAGGGCTGCGAGATAGACCAGATGGTCGCTCAGTGGCACGCCGACATTCTCGGACTCGGCGACATCTTCGAGCCTGAGCAGGTAGACACCGCGCTCCGCTTCATGTTCGGTCACAACTTCAAGCCCAACATGAGAGCGGTCGCAAACCCGTTCAGAGTCTTCGCACTCAACGACGAGGCGGGCGCAATAATGTGCGACTTCCCCGAGGGCGCAAGACGCCCGAAGATTCCGATTCTCACCTCGAACGAAACGATGCACGGCTTCGAGTACGCCTTTGCGGGACTCCTCATCAGCCGCGGCCTCATCGACGAGGGACTCGCGGTAGTACGCGGCGTACGCGACCGCTACAACGGAGTCAAGAGAAACCCGTGGAACGAAATCGAGTGCGGCTCGAACTACGCCCGCTCGATGTCCTCGTTCGCCTTCCTGCCGATTTTCTCCGGCATGAAGTTCGATATGAGCCGCGGATTTATCGGTTTCGACCCGATTATCAACAAAAACGCCTTCTCGACCGTATGGTCGCTCGGCAGTGCGTGGGGCTCGTTCGAGACCGACGGCAAGTGCTCGACTCTCACCGTCATCGGCGGAGAGACGAAGCTTTCGGCGGTTTCCTTCCCCGGCATCACCGCAAGCTCGACCGTCGAGATCGACGGCAAGAAAGTACCGTTCACCCTTGACGGAAACGTCGCCACCTTCGGCGAAAAGCTCACCGTTAAGTCGTCCGTTACCGTTAAATAAACGTCGGAAAAAAGCCGCGCTCAGGCGCGGCTTTTTGTGTTATTATATATTTAATTGAATAAATAACCGAAAAAAGCAGTCCGAAGATGTACATATTTTCATATTTCTATTGAAAAACCCGAAAACATAGTGTATAATCTATTCATCAATTTTTGCGGACAAAGTCCGCATCAGGAGGACAAAAAATGAAAAAGTTACTTTGCATGATTCTTGCAGCCGCAATGCTTTGCTGCATTATGACTGCATGCACCACCGAAGGCGGCGACTCCGCCAACGTAATCAAGGTCGGTGTATTTGAGCCCGCTACCGGTGAGAACGGTGCCGGCGGTCAGCAGGAGGTTCTCGGTATTAGATACGCGAACTCCGTGAAGCCCACCATCACCCTCGGCGGTACCGAGTACAAGATCGAGCTCGTAGAGGTCGACAACCAGTCCGACAAGGCTGCAGCCGTTACCGCTGCACAGAGCCTCGTTTCCTCTAAGGTTATCGGCGTTCTCGGTTCCTACGGTTCCGGCGTTTCCATCGCTGCCGGCAACACCTTCAAGGAAGCAAAGATTCCCGCAATCGGATGCTCCTGCACCAACCCCCAGGTTACCCTCGGCAACGAGTACTACTTCCGTGTATGCTTCCTCGATCCCTTCCAGGGTACCGTAATGGCAAGCTACGCCAACAAGACCTGCGGCTTCACCAAGGCTGCAGTCATCTCTCAGAACGGTGACGACTACTCCACCGGTCTTGCTAACTACTTCAAGGACGCTTTCACCGGCTTCGGCGGTGAGCTCGTTTACGAAGGCACCTACAACACCAACGAGACTGACTTCAACGCAATCCTCACCTCTGCGAAGAATGCGAACCCCGAAGTTATCTTCGTTCCTTCCTCCATCGTTACCGCAGGTCTCTTCATCAAGCAGGCAAGAGAGCTCGGCATCACCTGCCCCATCATGGCAGGCGACACCTGGGAGAACGCAACCATCATTGAGAACGCAGGCGCAGACAACTGCAACGGCGTAACCTTCTCCACCTTCTTCGACGAGAAGAACGCAGCTGACTTCGTTGAAGGCTTCAAGGCATTCATCAACGGCGACAGCGAGAACCTCAAGCTCAACGGCGGCAACGACATCGTTGCAGCAGTTTCCGCACTCGGCTACGACTCCTACATGGCTCTTTACGAAGGCCTTAAGGGTCTCGACGGCAAGGACCTCACCGGTGAGAACCTTATGAACGCTCTCAAGGGCGTCAACGTTGAAGGCGTTACCGGTACCCTCGCATTCGATGAAAACGGCGACTCCAAGAAGGACACCGCATTCATCAAGGAGATGGCTGACGGCGCGTTCAAGTTCCTCGGTATCCAGAAGACCGACGGCGACTTCACTCCCGCTGAATAATTTCTGATTATACGGTAAATCGGCGAGGGCGCAACACGCCTTCGCCGATTACTCTTTATCCCCGCTTTGTGATTCTGTAAGAAAGAGAGACCCTTTTTATGGATGCCTTCCTGCAAAACTGCCTCAACGGTATCTCAATCGGCAGTATTTATGCACTTATAGCCATCGGCTACACGATGGTATACGGAATCCTTCGCCTGATTAACTTTGCTCACGGCGATATATTCATGATGGCAGGTTATTTCATGATAATCTGCATGACAGACCTCGTAATTCCGTGGTACGTATCAATAATTCTCGTGGTTGTGTTCACCGTCCTTCTCGGCGTACTTACCGAAAAGGTTGCGTACAAGCCTCTGCGCGCCGCGCCGCGTATGTCGATTATGATTTCGGCAATCGGCGTTTCGTACCTGCTTCAGAACCTTGCCACGTATCTGTTCTCGGCACAGCCGAAGAACTACCCGTCAATCAGTTTTCTTAATACGAAAATTACCATCGGCAACCTTACCACCTCGATAGTCACGTTCATCACTCCGATACTGACCGTCGTGCTCGTCGTTGCCCTTGTTCTGCTTATCAATAAGACGAAAATCGGTATGGCGATGAGAGCCGTCTCGAAGGACTTCGAGGCGTCCTCCCTCATGGGTATCAAGATTAACAGCGTCATCAGCGTGACGTTCGTAATCGGCTGTACTCTTGCCGCTGTCGGTTCTATCCTTTACTTCACTCCCCGTTCGTCCGTATATCCTCTATCCGGCTCCCTTCCGGGACTCAAATGCTTCATCGCCGCGGTATTCGGCGGTATCGGCTCAATCCCCGGCGCCGTTGTCGGAGGCTTCCTTATCGGCCTTTGCGAGACGTTCATCAAGGGCAGCTCGTTCTCCGAGTTCTCCGACGTCGTTACGTTCATTATCCTTATAATAGTTCTTCTCATCAAGCCGACCGGTCTGTTCGGTGAGAAGCTGAAAGAGAAGGTGTGATTATGAGTAAAACGAATAAGCTTATATTCTCACTGATTCTCGCGGCAGTCGTTATCGCAGCCGTCGTCGTTATCGGCGAGGTTGCTCCCGCCACCTCGATGGTGCGCTCGGTAACCCAGCTTTCCGCAATTTACGCTCTGCTTGCCGTATCGCTTAACCTCGTCAACGGCTTCACCGGGCTTTTCTCGCTCGGTCAGGCGGGCTTTATGACCCTCGGTGCATACACCTACGCAATTCTCACGATTCCCGTAGAATCCAAGGCGGGCGTATATTACCTCTACGGCGTTGCCGATTTTCTCAAGGACGTATCTCTTCCCATTCCGGTAGCGCTTCTCATCGGCGGTCTTGTAGCGGCGCTCTTCGCATTCCTCATCGGTGCGCCGGTGCTCCGCCTCAAGAGCGACTATCTCGCAATCGCAACTCTCGGCTTTGCCGAGGTGGTGCGTATCGTAGTCGCAAGCTCTCCGCTCAACAAGATTACGAACGGCTCACTCGGACTTAACTCCATCCCGAAGTTCAGCTCCTACTACGGCATATTCATCGTAGTCGCCGTGTGCATCACGGTAATCGTGCTCATAATCAACTCCTCGTACGGACGTGCCTTCAAGGCAATCCGCGACGACGAGGTTGCGGCTGAGGCAATGGGCATCAACCTCTCGAAGCACAAGCAGATGTCGTTCATCGTCAGCGCATTCTTCTCCGGCATCGGCGGTGCGCTCCTTGCGATGTACCTCGGCGCAGTTTCCTCCACCACGTTCACTCTTGCGTCGGCGACCTACTTTATCCTTCTTATCGTCGTTATCGGCGGTATGGGCTCCGTCACCGGCTCGATTATCTCGGCGTTCCTCGTGATTTTCGCGAGAGAATGGCTGCTCCGCTTCCTCGACGAGACGACGTATATCGGCACTTTCAAGGTACCGCTTCTCAAGA
>JAZUGD010000238.1:0-18835 GCA_045641025.1 Eubacteriales bacterium | reverse complement strand
CGATATCAAGCGGCAGCTCATTCGTCGATACGTTACCCGCATTGTCCTCAACGGTTACTACAACCTTCACGTCGGAGCTGTTGTTGGCTGCGGTATCAACGAGGATATTTCCGCTCCATTTGTCCTTAAGGTCATCCTTCGTAGGTACGCAACCTCTGCGAACATCGGATACGGTGTTTTTGTAGTTCACGGAATCCCAGTCGGTTACGGTAAGAGTACCGCGATTGGAGTTATCGCCATCGTCACGGTCGTAATCGAAGCTGTAAAGGGTTTCTTCTATAGTCGTCTTTCCGTCGCAGACAACGGCATACTTGATGCTCTTGATACCGGAATACGCAGCATCGGAAGTTCTGGCCTCGTTTACGCTTATTCCGACTTCAACGCCGTCTTTATTGTTGTAGACGCCGACACTGTTTTCGTTCGTGTCTACGGACTCGGTTATAACGTTAAATGATACAATACTCTCCGCGGTGTCGATAACGTGACCGTCGGAGCATATATACGCCACGTTGTTCGCAGAGTCGGTAAGCTTTGCGTATACGGTGTACTGATTGTCGCCCTCAAGAGTGAACGC
Source organism: Eubacteriales bacterium (assembly GCA_045641025.1). Lineage (GTDB taxonomy): Bacteria > Bacillota > Clostridia > Oscillospirales > CAG-272 > UMGS1312. Next base: position 18,261 of record JAZUGD010000238.1, on the reverse strand, counting down.
GCCGGTGTAAGGCGTGAACTCTGCACCCTCAAGTGCTTCTTTTGTAAGAACCTTTGAACCGTCTTCAAGGGTTTCGGTCTCAAGTGCTTCGTCGCCGTGGTAAACGAAGTACTCGATAGCGGGAGCGGCAGCGCACGTAGCGTCATCGGAGGTTACGGTTACGTTATAGGATTCCTTACCCCACAGACCGAACGTGAGTTTGCTGAGCAGATTTCCCCACTTGTTTCCGTTCACCGTAACGGTACCGGTAGGGGGAGTATTGTCTATAGTAAATTCTTCGGCATGAACCGTTCCTTCGGCATATGCAGTATTCCCTGCATCGTTACCTGCAGCGTCTTTATAATTGAAATCAGATACATAATAGTTCGCATCGGCATCAAATGTAATCTTTGCGGTGTGCGTGGCATCATCCGGAGTCTCGCCCTCTTCGGTTACCCATTCGAGAGAACTGAAGTCCATTGCGCCGTCGTTCCTGTATTTTATACCTTTTGCTTTTGCCCGGTCTGCGTCTCCTGCGGCGATTGTAATACCTTCACTAGCCTTGGCGGCATTGAAGTGGCTCGTCCTTTCGGTAACTACAACAGTCGCGATACGTTTATTGAAATAGCTACTATTGCCGAACTCGCCTATATCCTCATAGGATACAAAGACAGTCGGAGCGGTCGTATCAATATCGATGGTTTTTGTTACTTCAACCTCATTGCCGAAACGGTCGACGGCTTTTGCGTGAATAACGATACCGTCTCTGTTATAGTCGGCAGCGGAAACGGTCAACACTTCGGATTCCTTGGTGTCTATTATTCCCATAACGCTGCTGTTATATGAGTACAGCGTCTTATGTGTTTCTTCACCGTCAATCCACCATTCTACAGTCTTGAGACCGGATTTATCATAATCCCGAGGAGTGGCAGCAGTAGAATTAATCTTAGGAATATCGTTTGCGCTGACAGTAAACTTAACGTCACCGTTGTAACAGTTATTAACATTCGCATTAATTACGTCAATCGAAACATTAGGCAGGTTCTTTTCACCTATTACGAAACGAGTGTAAACGTTACTGGTATCAGTATTATCATACCAGTTCTTTCCCGTTGCAACAACAATTGTCTTAATATCCTCAGATTTGGAAATAGTTATCGGTGTATTGTATTGTCCATAGCCATTATTGTTATACTTAACATAATGATATTTGCCTATGCGTGCAATTTCTACCTTTGAACCTTCTTCAAGCACATAGGTAGTCCATGAATTTTTATTTATCGTGTATTTGTAACTATAAACGGATTCCGGGTCAATTGTATTGTTGTCTTTATCTTTTAAAGTTACCGAAAATTTATCTGTTGCTTTGAATATATCTGCAAGGTCTGTAATTTTTGATATTTCGATTTCAACATCAACGGTAATATCGCCGGAAATCTCGGTAAGTTCAATTTCACCTGTATTTTCGTCATCTTTTCTTTCCGAATAATTACCCGAGATTTTTATATCAATTATTCCGTAACCTTCGTCTACTTCAAAACCGAATTTTACTTTCCCGCCGTATTCAACGTCAGCTGTACCGCTTACTTTTCCTGCACCGTCCTGCAGTTTAATAGGATTATTGTTAACTTCTACTTGACATACATTATTGTTATTTACCTTATTTACGTTAACAGTCACCTTATACACGTTCTTGTCGAAGAATATTTCGATAATTGTATCGTCGGTGATTTTGATGGCGTTATCGCCTTCATGTATGTAATCAGCGTCGTTTTCTCCCGAAACGTCTGTATCCTTAACGTTATTGATTGTTACTTCGGCAACACGGTAACCTTTATCAGGTTTTGCGGAAAGACTGAAGGTTTCACCGTCGCCTTCGAGGTCATCGATGCAGACCGTACCGTTTTCATCAAGCTCCGTGCCGCAGGTCACGGTTCCACGGTCTCCGTTTGTTACCTTGACCGTAACCGTATATACACGTACGAACTCAACGACGACTTCGGTGGTACCTTCAAAGGTATATGTCTCCTTTATTTCAGATGCAGCCTGTCCGTCTACGGTAACGGAGAGAATTCTGTACCCCTTGCCGGGAGTTATTGTCACTTCAGCTTTCGTGCCTTTATCAACGGTAAGAGGATTCTCGTCGGTACCGTTAATCTTTACGGTACCGCCCTCGTTTGCGCTAACGGAAACCTTATAGGTTTCTGTAAATACAACGACAACTTCGGTATCCTCGGTTATTTCAACGAGAGACTTAACGTATTCACCGTCTTCGTTAAGGTCGTCATCCGTAATTTCCGTGCCGTCAACAGAAACGATTCTGCAGCCGTCTGCGGCTTTTACCGTTACGCTGACTTCGGCACCGTGTTCAACGGTAAGAGGATTCTCATCGGTACCGTTAATCTTTACGGTACCGCCTTCGTTTGCGTTAACGGTAACCGTATACTTATTCGGGGCGAACAGTATCTCAAAAACGGTATCTTCTTTGACAGGGCCTGTCCAAACATAAAGCTCGCCGTTCTCGCCCTTAACGGTCTCGTCCGAAACATTATTGATTTTTACTTCGGCAACACGGTAACCTTCTGCGGGCGTCGCGGTAAGGCTGAAGGTTTCACCGTCGCCTTCTAAGTCGTTAATTTTAACAGTACCCTTATCAAGCACAGGCTCGGACTCTACGACACCGTATTTTCCCTCGCCGTTCGCGCTGACCGTAACGGTATATACGTGAGCGAACACAACGGAAACCGAGGTAGTCTCGGTAAAGGTATATGTATCATTTATTTCTGCAGGCTGACCGTCAACGGTAACGGAATAAATCTCGCAGCCCTCGGCGGGAGTAATTTTCACCGTAATCTCTTCAACTTCGTCGGCATCAACGGTAAGAGAAGCCGTATCCTCGCCGTTAATCGTTACACTGCCGCCTTCGGTTGCGGTAACGCTGACGGTATAGGTAGCCACGGTATCAACGGTCACGGTAAGGCCGTCGCTTACCGGAACGGTATAGATGCCGTTCTCGGCAACAAGCTCTTCTTCACCGGCTTTAACGCAGTCAATACGGTAATCTTCTCCGGCGGTTACCGTAAATTGTACGGTACTGCCTTCCGCAACCTTAATACTTCCGGTCTCCTCATCAAGCTCGAGAGCTTCGTCCGAAAACGCGATTTCGGCATTTTCGCACACAAAGGTAACGGTGCAGATTGCCGCAGTCTCAACGGTCACGGTAAGACCGTCGGCTGCCTCTGCGGTATAGATGCCGTCCGCATTTGCAGCAAGCTCATCGTCTCCGGCTTTAACGCCGACAACGCGGAAGTCCTCTGCGGGGGTTACCGTAAATTCCACGGTACTGCCTTCCGCCGCCTTAATGCTTCCGTTCTCCTCATCAAGCGCGAGAGTCTCGTCCTCAAATTTGATTTCGGCATTTTCGTACACAAAGGTAACGGTAACGTTTTCGACGGGTTCTTCCGGTTCGGGTTCTTCCGGTTCGGGTTCTTCTGCCGTAAGCTCTACGGTGTAAGAACCGTTTACGTCTTCAACGTCAAGCGCCGCTTCCTCATATCCTTCAAAGAAGAAGGTCAGCGTGAAGGGAGTCTCAAATTCCGACATATCGAGAACGGAAATACCGTTTTCGTCGGCTGCGCCTTCTGCGCCTTCTGTAACCGTTTCTTCTCCGACGGTAACGTTATACGTAAATGCAGAATTTGCGCACACGTTTTCGCCGTCCGTAAACGTTACGGAAAGACCGGTCTCCTCTTCGCCTGCCGCAAATACGCTCATGGGAACAAGACCCATGACCATTATCGCAGCCAACAGAATCGCAAGAATGCGGTCCGTAACTTTCGAATTTGTGCTACTCATCTTTTTTATGCTCCTTAAGAAGATTAAAATAAACTTTATAATATCTGTAATTTCTGCCGTTCAGTATGCAATGAAGGCTGAATGACAAAAACACAAGACAAAGTGATGAGATAATCATCCATCCGGACTGTGCACGGAAAATGACTACCGAGGCAAAATACAATGCCGAGGCGAACAGTATTGCGTCTGTTATCACCGCTTCCCTGTTCTTCAGAAACGATATGACGCCGATTTCGGCATTCTCAAGTTTTTTTGAACGTGCGCCTTTTTTTATCATGCCGGCTCTCAGGTTCCGCCACAGAACCGTAACCGCACACTGTGCCGCAAGTGATAGCCAGAAAAGCGCTGACATAACGTAGCCGAACACCTTGCCGGAAGGCTTTCCGACGGCTCCTGCGACGAGTGCCAAAGATATTGTTCCGAGAAGTGCGACCGATACGGAAAGACAAAAGTAAAGCTTCATGGTTTTCACGTTCTTCACGCGTTCCGGTGTACGGATAACAGGCGTACCGCTGTGTTCACGGGTAATCATTTCCGGTCACCTATTCTATGAGCTCCGCGCTTCCGCAGAATCCCATTTCTACGTCAATCGTAAACACGCCGGTGTTTACGGGAGGCGCCGGAGGAGGTGTGAACGGCTGTGTACCGACATCGGTAAGAACAACCGTTTCTCCCGCCGTGCCGACGTTTTGGTCGAGCACGGTCGTCGCGCCTGCTTCCGGAGCAAGCACGGTGGTTGCACCCGCTTCCGGAGCAAGCACGGTGGTTTCATCGGATTTGGGTTTAAGGTCTGCAGTGCTCAGTTCGGCTGTTTGCGACGTAACGCTCATTCCGGTATTACGCTGCACAAGTCTGCCGGACGGAGTCATTTTATCGGTGATTTTCCCGCGGGAAACGTTTACCGCGCTTGGCTTATACGCCTTGTCTCCGGTGGTTTCATTCTGCTGCCTTATGGACTCGATGGCCTTCTTTGCGTTCGCTCCGGAGATATCTCCGACAAGCTTCGGAACTCCGAGCAGGAAGAAGAGCGCAACTGCCGTCAGGAAGAATACTGCGGCAAGCACGTACGATACAAGCGAAAGATTCTGAAGAAGTTCTACACTCATTGTGCGTCTCCTCCCTTCGTCTCGTACGCTATTTTAACCGTGTTCCACGTTGCTTCCAAAAGTGATACCGTATTGGCTTTCTTTTCATCGGTTGTGTCAGTAGTGGTTTCGATTGATTCGGCAATATCCGCAACGTCTTCGTACAATGACTTCATATCATCGTATGAAACGCCGTCAAGCTTCAACTTTGTTGCATACATCTGCATTGCGCTTCTTGCAAGCTCAACGAGCTCCAGACGCACGATTTCGCTCTCGCGTTCGTCTTTTGCAATACTGTTAACAAGATTGGTGAGGTCTCCAAATAACAGCTTATACATACCCTTGTCGCTTGCTTCCGTAATTCTTGTCGTTATGTCACGGTAGAACACACCCACGCTCGCGTAAACCTTTGCCATTCCGAGATTCGGGTACCCGTCGGGAGCATTATCGATAACGTACTGGAACCACTCGATGGAGCTTTTGGCTTTTGTTATGCCGTCTCCGGTATCTCCGTCCTTGTATGCATAATAGTACCAGAACATCTTTCCGGTCTCGAAGCATACCTCCGTGTACGCTTCGGGATCTTCCTTAAGCGCCGCTTTGTTGTTCTTGATAAGCTTTGTAAGGTTAGTCGCTTCCTTCGATGAGAAAACGGAATCGTCGTTTTTGTAAGTATCGATAAGTCCGATGTACGCGTCTTTCTTTCCCGCCATATTCGGTATGCTTATGCACTCCTCATAAAGCGCTACTTTTTCATCATAATTCACGGATTGCTTCGCATCGTCCAGCAAAACGGCGTAGTTATCGGTTGCCATTTTCGATGCCGCAATGCCGAGCCCGAGACCGCCTGCCGCGAATACCACCGCAAGCGATGCCATCGCAATAAAAGCACCGAGTTTGTTCTTTTGCTTTTTTCTGTATTTATCGTCAATCTCTTCGTAATGGTCAAGAGCATACATCAGTTCCGCAGCGGACTGATAACGGTCCGCGGGGTTTCGCTGAGTACATTTCAGTATAATGCGCTCAAGACCACTCGAAAGACTCGGGTTGATTTCGCGTATCGGTTTCATCTCGTACGGAGGCTCGCTGGGGTTCTTTCCGGTCACAAGATGATAAAGAGTTGCTCCGAGACAGTATATATCGGTTCTGGCGTCCGTCTGTCCCATGCCGCCGAACTGCTCGGGTGCGGCATATCCTACCGTTCCGAGACACGTTGTATCCGCAAGGTTCTTCTCTTTGAACTCTCTTGCGGTACCGAAGTCTATCAGTGTAACGTTGCCGTCCGGCTTCAGCATTATGTTAGCCGGTTTCATATCACGGTAGATTATCGCAGGCTGTCTCGAATGCAGATATCCGAGCACGTCGCACAGCTGCTTCGCCCACTCGATTACCAGCTCCTGCTGCTGTGCCCCGTATTCATCAAGCGCTTTGTTAAGTGAGTTACCCTGGACGTAGTCCATAATGATTATGAACGAATCGTCAGTATCGATAACGTCGATTATACTCGGGAGATTGGGGTGACTCAGTTTTTTCAGTATATCCGTCTCGGCGACGAGTCCCTGCTTGACTGATTCGAAGTCAAGGACACCGTCCTTACGGACCTCTTTAACCGCCCATGTCTTATTTGCTTTTTCGTTGATTGCCATGTAGACGACACTCATGCCGCCCTGGCCTACCTTACTCAGTATTTTATACTTGCCGTCAACAAGTGATCCTATCTGAAGCATCCGTCATTTTCCTCCGGTCATCAGAATGTGCGAACGGTGACTACCGTAATGTTGTCACGTTCTTTCCGCTGTTTGTCAAGCTCTATCAAATCATCTATGTTCCGCTTCATCTGATTCGCCTCGAGCATTACGTTCGGGTTCAACCCCGCGTATATCTCGTCCGCCGAAATTTCATGACGGAATCCGTCGCTGCACAGCATATATACTGCGCCAAGCTGCGTATCGCCGAAGAACATATCGGGATACACGACATCAGACGCACCGATACACTGAAGCAGCACGCTTCGGCGTGAGTCTGTTTCCGCTTCCTCGGGAGTAAGATTACCGAGCTCAACCTCACGCGCAACGACCGTCTGGTCCTTTGTCAATACGCGTACGCTGTCCGTCAGTTCGTACGTTCTCGTGTCTCCGACGTTGATTATGTAGTATCTCGATTCGGTGAGCAATATCGCATTGAGTGTAGTTCCGGCTGACGCTCCGATGCGCTTGCCGTAAACCTTTATCTTTTCGTTGAACTCAGTTGCTATGTTCACCCAATCGCTACGTATCGCCGCATCCGTGATGCCGGTACGACACAGTTCGGGAAGTCTTGTTTCAGTCCAGTTTACAAATGCATTCACAAGAGACGAGCTCGCAACTTCGCCTTTTGCAAGTCCGCCCATACCGTCGCAGAGAATGGCAAACGTCATCTTGCCTGCCGGTGTGGTCATAACGCGAACGTTGTAGCTGTCCTGATTCGTTTGCTTTGTCGTTCCGATATCGGTCGACGCTGATACGATAAAATTCATTTTTTCCTCCGTTAAGATATGGAGTACGTGTCCGTTTCCGGAACCTCCGCCGCTCCTGCGGCTTTTTGGCGTTTTTTCAAGTACTTTACGGTCATGATAACCGAGAATGCGAATGAAATCACGGTAAGCATGCATACTATGACACCGACCGGCGTGAAGTAATACTCATATCTCGGACTTCCGTATAATAATCCGACACTCGCTATTAAGTTCAATGCCGGAACCGATATAAGTGAAAGCAGCATCTCAATAAAAGCAAGCACGTTGCCGATTATGTACGGTGCTTTCGCTTTAAACAGAAACATAACCGTGACGACGGCACCCGAAACCGTAATTCCGAACAAAGGCTTCGGATCGGGGCTGAGCCCGGTGTATACCTGCCGTTCTCTTTCCGCGGCTACGGGCCTCACGTTAACCGCTACCGAACCGTACGACACGTTTTTCGCAGTCCCGGGAATAAAATCCGTCGCCACTTGAAAGGCGCTTTCCGGAAGCGACGACGTTACGTTACAGCCAATACAGCCGAACAACGATAGCACGATTATCACAACGTTCAGTATCGCGAACGCTGTCCAAAGTCGATTAACGCGTTTGTTCAGGTCCATATCAGAACATTCTGAACTCAAAGTCTTCGTTCGCGAGGCGAATCTTGGAACCGTGAGTTATCTCAACTTCGGTGCTGCTGTTTATCATATCACCGTCAACAAAAGTATGGTTGGTGGAATTCATATCCATCACGTAATACTTACCGTCTTTAGATATAATATTGGCGTGGCTGCGGCTGATTGCGGTATTGTCACCTATAAAATAGTCAACGTAGCTGCGCTCTTTACCGAGCCTGAAAACAGGCTTGTTAAGCGGTATCTTTTCGTTGTTTTTGGAGCGTACGAGGAACGGCATAGCCGTCTTAGCCTGGGGAGCACCGCTCAAAACGGTCGTTTCTCCGATATTTCCGCCACCGCCGAGAACCGTAGTCTCACCGAAGCTGGCAGACGTTCCGGCAGGCTGTGCGGGATTAAAGGAAGGCTGAGGTGCCGCAGGCTGATATGCAGGTCCGGGCGCAGGTGCAGCCTGAGGCTGAGGTGCGGGAGCGGGTCTCTGCGCAGGTGCGGGCTGACCGGGAATTGCAAAACCGCCGTTTGAGGACTGTGCGGGACGTGCCGCCGGTGCAGGCGCGGGTGCGGGTGTGGGTGCGGGTGCGGACTGTCCGGGAACCGCAAATCCGACCGACGGCTGCGAAGCGGGACGTGCCGCGGGTTGATATGCGGACTGAGGCGCAGAAGCAGTGCCGTTCTTCCTTGCTTCCTTCTGCGCCTTGTAAAGATCGGCGTTTTCCTTGTTATAATGCTGAAGAAGATACATAAGAGACATCTTCTCACCGGTATCCTGAGCAGCTGATGCGGACTTCATCGGCTGAGAAGTCTGCTCCGGAACCGCAAAACCGGCATTTGCCTGCGGGGCGGGACGTGCCGCGGGTTGAGGTGCAGGCTGTGCGGGTTTTGCCTGAGGTGCGGGAGCTGCAGGCTGTGCAGGACGAGGCGTCTGTGCAGGCTGAGGTTGTGCCTGAGGCTGAGCCGTAGGCTGAGGCTGAGCCGCGGGTTTCTTCAAAACAGTCTTTGGTGCCGGAGCAGAGCCGGGAACGGGTGCAGGTGACGGAGCAACCTGTGGCTGAGCCGCAGGTGCCGCAAAAGCGTTACCTTCCACAGAATCAAGAACACTCTTAAAATCGGCAAGCGAGAACACGGGCGTGCTGTTCAGATAGTTCATTATCTTAGCAATGTGGTCGCAATTCTCGGTTTGATCGAACTGAGTGCCGAACATGATATTCTTAAAGAACTGTCCGAGCTCAGGCGTGTTCTCAACCGCTCCGTAAACAGGCAGACATACGAGAACGGTATCACAGGTTGATACGTCTGCGAATATGTAATCAAGCTCGAGAATAATCGTTTCCGGATCAATCATATATTCTTCCGCGGAAAGCATTGCGTTTACGATGCCCTTGAAGACGCCGACGAGTCTCTTCTTGTTAACCTGTCCCGCAAAAAACTGACTTACCGGTATTTTTGCGGTTACGTTGTACTTGATGTACTTATCCGTATCAATCTGCATAAAGCTCGTTGCGGCAAGTCCCGGTATCTTATTGTTCGTCAGCATACCGAGGCTGAGAGTGTCAAGTTCCTCACCGCTCTCAAGCGAATACACAAGATATGTGTTTGAACCTTGATTTTCGTACGTGAAATTCATAATCGGTAACCCCTTTTATTTGTGGTACTCAAAAAGTTTCATTTTAAATGTAATATTTCTGTCCATGCTGCCCACGTCAAGAACGTCGAACAGAAAAGTCTGGACATATTTCAAATCGACAGTAAGAATTCCCGTATCTTTGTCATAAGAACTTCCGGAAAAATCCAATCCTGCCGAACCGTTCTTTACTCCGACTGTTTTCAATGCATCATCGGCTTTTGACGCACTGTCTGCCAGATATGCCATAAAACGGTCTTTAACCGTTTCACATACTTCAGCGGAATCCTTCGTGTACCAGCTTTCATTTGATATGTATTTTCCGTGTGCAATAGAAACTATATCACAGAACATATCCACCAAATGATCGTTTGTGTTGCCTTCTGCCCTTTGTGAAGAATACGGGTCATATGCAAGGCTCTTTGTACTTTGTACCAGGGAATGCATCATTACCTGCTGTCCCATAAACAACACGAACAGTCCGTTGATAAACAACATAATGATGATGAACATCGGAACCATAATTGCCGCCTCAAGGGTCATTGTTCCGCTTTCTCGTGCTTTTGTTACGGATTTCAAATCAACACCCCTTCTTTCAATAACTGAACGTGTTTGTTATCTTTGCAGTCGGTATAATCGACGGTCCGCTGCCCTTTGAATTAAGGTCGAAGAAGAACTTGTATTTAACGGTTCCGGAAACCTGCACGGCAGTGTATGCTTTGCTCATTGAGAAGATTTTTCCGTTTTGCCGGTAATACTCCTTGGTCTCCAGATCTATCAGGTCGCTGAGTCTTGCAATCTGCGTGTTGGGCTCCACGTTTATCATCAGTAACAGAAGAATATGTGTCTTGTAGTCTATTCCTCCGTCGATTTTTTCTCCCTCTCCGGTCGAATACTCGCCGGTAAATTCCTCCAAATCAGCTTTTAACGGACTATTTGCAAGAACCGCTTCTCCCAATTTCGATATAAAGTTAACTGCATTTGTTGCGGTAAGCCAGCACTTGGTTTTGATAAGCGGTACATCCTGTTTGTTTACAAGCAGAACAGTATCACAGAACGGCTCGGCAATAATATAAAGGATATAAACGACCCAACATGCAATATTTGCCGCCCCGGCTATCGCATCGACTTCCCCGTCTCCGAATACAGACGGAATATCAACAAGGAGCCTGAGGAAATACAGGTCGAAGAACGTGACGGTCTGATTTGCAAGCTCGGAGTTCGTTCCCGCCATTATGTATTCAAGTTCCGCTCCCTTGAACATCTTATCGGAACCGCCCCCGGCTTTGAGGTTATTCATAAATTCGCCGAGTTCCTCAAATATCGTCTTGCCCTCGGGTGCCGTTATATTGCCGTTTTGTCCAGTAACGACCGCGGGACGTGCAATATTATTATATTTGAAGCCGGTAACTCCTTCTCCCGTAAGAGAAAGCATGACAGACTTGTTCGTTTTGTTATACTCCATTTGATTGGCATCGTTTGTACGGTTCGGTAAGTTATAAACCATATATCCGGACGCCAATGCTCTTTGATATACATTCTTCCAACGCCCGTTTAAGACGTCATCGACAAGCGCAAGTATGCTTTCGATTCTGCTGACCGTAATATTGGCAACAGCCTTAAGCATATCCCACATTTTTTTGCACATTGTGGCAAGCTCTTTAAGCATTTTCAAAAACCTTAGCCCACTGAGTGCATCCTTAAAATTATCAATTGCGGTAAACAGACCTCCCAACGCATTCAGGAAGTCGCTGTACGGGCTGCCGGCAGGTTCTTCAATAGTAACAAACGCATTAAGTGAGGGATCAAAGAACAACTGAAGATTAAACAGGTTTTTGATAATATTTACGAGTTTCGTCAGTAGCGTAAGCAGGCCGTCCGTGGCTTTATCTTTCATTGTAGCCTCAGCATTGTCCACTACCGTTTTAACAATATTTTTTAACTGCCCAACGTCGATGTTTTTCAGATTCGGTACAAATTTGTTTTTGAAAAACGTCAACATCCCTTCCGCATCATGGGATGAATACACTTCTTTTACAGTCTGAAGCAGTTCTTTTATATCTTCTTTTGCCGTGTCGGTCAGCGGCAAATTGAAATATGAGCCTTTTACTATTTCATTGTATCTTGTTGATATATCTTTAAGCCCTGCCGACTTAAGCGACTCGTTTATTATTTCGTTAAGAGCTGACTTGGCGGTCTCAATCGTATCCGACTTCAGCTGTGATACCGCCTCGTCGATTGCCTCCTCCATATCTTCCAGAACGTCGTCAAGCGTTTCTGTTGCTTCTTTTGTTATTTTTCCGCTTTTTCCGGTACTACCGGTGGAATTGGCGATACTCTCCATTGCGGTTTTTGCTTTGTTAACCGCCGTTTTGATATCGTCAAACGCATCTTTTACGTTATTTAAATCGGTTTTCAGGGTTGTGATATCGTCCGAAAGCTCTTTTCCTTTTTTATATAAATCCTTAAAATCTGTCAGATAATCACTTGCAAAACTACCGGCGGCACTCTCGATTTCTTCAAGAGTGGGATTTTCCGGCAACGTAATCCCGTTTTCGCCGAGCTTCTTATATAAATCCGTTGTTTTCTGCGCAAGTTCACCGGCGGTATTTTTTGCTGTTTGATAATCGCTGCTGAGTGTATCTAATTTTTCCTGGAGAGTAGTAAAAGCATCGTATGCGTCGCTCATCGCATCCGTAAACTTTGCCATGTTGTCGACAGCGTTCATGATTTCGTTGAACTTCTGTACCCCCTCGAGCTTTTTGAGAAGGTCATCAAGATTCAAGCCTTCCATAACGAAAGCGGTCGGCACGGTAAGCTCGCTGAAATCGGTGAGCTGTTGTTTAAGAATCTCATCATTGTCAAGTGCCAGCTTTCCGGTGATTTTCGTATCGCTGACAGCAGCCTGTTTACCGAGAGCGTTCAGGTTATCGGTTAAAAGGTCCGATGCCCCGAGTGCAAAACCGTTGCTCTGATTAACCGAAAGCATACCGAATCTGTTATTGATATACGTATCGTAATCTGATAAAATTGAGACACCCGTAAGTTCGTATAGTTCATCCGTCAGTTCACGTACCTGCTGAACCCGCGAATACTCTACCAACCCGAGAGCAATCGTCACAAACGGAGTTATAAGCAGACACAGAAGGATGGATATAGAACCCATCATTGCCTGCTTCATATTCTTTTTTGAAAATACTTTTTCTATCATCCGGTTGATTCGTTTCATTTGATTTCCTCCGGGATAATTATCCGAGCAGCTTTTCGGCAAACACTCTAACACTATTGTACAGATTGGCTACACTGTCGAATGCATTGAATTTTTTACCGGCATACTCTGCAAAATTGACCGTTGAAGTATAGCCTATCATATCGGAACATTCCGAATAAGACGTTGCGGAAAACATCGATTTTTCATCGCTTATCTCAAGCAAATCGAGTATTCCGCTCAGGAAGAAGTCGCTTCTTTGTTCAATATGAACCTCCACGCACGCTCTGCCTATACCGGTGCACATTACTTTACACGTAACGTTTATTCTTTCGGGGTTCAGCCCGAGGCTCGACAGTTCAACTCTCCAATCAACGTAATTTTCGGCTCTCGTCTCATGCGCACTCGCAAGACTGCCTTTTGCAAACGTTGTTCTGAACAACTTCGTTTTTTGTACGTCCGTTAAATCGATGTTATCGGCACCGACGGCAATTTCGGAATATTTATAATTCTTAGCAATATCAGACGAAATCTCTTCTGCCACGGAAGTGATTAATGCCTTCTGGTAAAACAAAAACGAAATACTGATAAGTGCAAAAAGCAATATCAGCACCGGCACAAGCACCAGTACCGCTTCAAGCATTACCTCTCCGTTCTGCCCGTTTTCCTTGTCAAAAGTTCCGCGTTTCATACATTCGCCTTTCAAACGATTATTTGTACTGTTTATCCAGAAAATCTTTTCCTTCCATATCTTCAAATACGGTATCCGGATAGCTTCCTTCGGTCACATACACCTTAACGGTATGTGTTTGTTCCAATGCAGCAGGGTTCAAATCCTCAAGAGTCGTCGGCAGCGTAATCTCCTCGAGCGCATCGCAGAACGCGAATGCATAAACTCCGAGCGATTTCACACCTTCCGGAAGCTCAACCTTTTTTAAAGCTACACACGCCTCAAAAGCGGAATCCTCAATGGTTGTGAGCCCTGAGCCGAATGCCGCCTCTTCAAGAGCGGAACAACCTTCAAATGCAGAACTCTCAATTATTTCCAGACTGTCGGGAAAAGCAACTTTTGAGAGCGAGGTACATCCTTTAAAAGCATTTCTCGCAATTTTCTCGAGACTTTCGGGAAATACGATTTCCGTTAATGACGTACAGCAGAAAAACGCATCGCTTCCTATGGTTTTAACACCGGCGGGAATTTTCACGTCCTTGAGCTTTTCGCAAAGTGAAAATACAGATTTTTCCAACGTTACCGTATTTCCCGGAAGAGAAACGGATTCGAGATTCACGCATTCACTGAACGTGTTGCTTCTGATAACCGTATCTGCGCTTTCGAACGAAACGCTGACCAGTTTTTCATTATCGGAAAGGCCCTGTACCACAGTACAGCGCGCAGGAATAACAAGCTTACTTTGCTTGCGTCCCTTGTCGGTATAACCGATTATTACGTTTTCGTCTTCATACGACCATTCAAAATAATCCTCATCGGCAGTTCCCGGGTTTTCGTTACCGCCGTTGCCGCCGTTATTCGTACCGCCTTCCGCACACGCGGCAAGCAATCCCGTCAAAAGTACTGCCAAAAGAATACAAGATATTATTTTTTTCATTTTCAATCCTCCGTAACGCCGATTCTGAGAACGAGAAGAGACCATTCCTCCCCCTGTTCCACGGCAAGCTCTTCGGGAACTTTATTCTCCTCATCAGTTTCGGTTTCGTCGTCCTTTTCAGGCTCGGCAGTTTCCTGCCCGGGTTCGGTGTCGGAATTTTCCTCATCGTTTTCGGTTATTTCGGGTTCGGGCACGTCGGTACGAACCGGACAAATACCGTCTTCGTCCAAATAGCCTACGTCGGTAAATTGATAGTCAATCGCAACTTTTCCGTCGGTGTCAATAAATCCCCATTTGCCGTCGGAGCATACTGCCGCAATACCGTTTGAAAAGCTTTTTGCGTTTTCAAAAGAAGGTTCTATAACTGTCTCTCCTTTGGTATTTACAAAACCCCATTTTCCGTTAACACATACCGCAATAATTCCGTCTTCGGTCAAAACGTCGGTATCGCTGCAATTAAAGGCAGCTTCTTCTTTCAGGCTTGAATTCAGGATTTTATACTCGTTTCCGGAAGTTTTTACAAGGATATGACCGTTCACGTCATAACGTCCGCCGTCGTCAAGTACTATCTCGTCATATTCGTCCGATTTCTGTGAACCGGTATCGTCCACAAGCATCCATTTCCCGCCGGCTTTCACGGCTGCCATTCCGTTCTGGAATGCTCCGGCAGCATCATACTCACCGAATTTCTTTTCCGCGAATTCATCGTAGTATCCGAATTTTCCGCCGGTGCTTGCCGCTACGTACCCCTCCGAGAAAACAGAAGCGTCGGTTATTTTGTCGGAGAATATTCCCATTACCATTTTTTCTCCGTTAATAAGTCTGCTGTCGTCACCGGTGACTATAATAACTCCGTCGGAGTTCGGTACGCTGGCATAATCATAATATGAAGTAAAAACGTACCCGCCTTTACTATTATAAAGGTTCCACCTGTTTTTCTTGGATACACAGTAATAATTCGTAGCGGCACGTTTGATACCCGTGAACTGAGATCTCAAAGTAAAGGCATAGCGAACTTCCGTAAGTCTTTCTCTTATCGTTTCGTCGTCATATCCCGAGGAAATCGCATTTTTCAGACAGGCATAAAGCTCACTGTATCTTTCGTCCGCCAGATAAATTTTATAAAAATCGTCAACCAGCTGTTTATTGGCGGGATAAAGAGCAACTGCACTCGCAAGGAACTTTTTGTAATCGCCGAGAGTGTCATCGGGCTCCTCTTCATATCTTGCAAGATATGCGAGGTCTTCCTTTTCGTATACTGCCTCTTCGGGATTTTCTGCCAGTGCAGACTCGTAACTGATTATCGCCCGCTGATACAGTCCCTTTTCCATATAAGTGTCTCCGGTTTCCACGTACGACTTATATTCGCTGCTTTCGGAAATGGTCTGCGTCATAAAAGCTATCCAGCCGCCTACCCCGAGAGCTATGGCAAGTATGATTATCAGTAAATTGGTTTTTTTCATTATGAATACCTCACAGATAACTTAAATACAGTGCAGGAGCATAAATAATATATATCCAAAAAACATAAACGGTCCGAACGGAAGCTGGTCCGTCTTGTTTTTCTTTTTCGAAATTAAGAGTACTGTTGAAATCGCCGAGCATATTATCAGCGAAAACAGAACGGCAAGAAACGTATTGATGATACCGACCGTCAGGCATAAGGCGGATATAAACTTCACGTCTCCCATGCCTATGCCGTTTTTCGTAAGTCTCGACAGTATATAAAATATTGCTACGCAGAACAGAACTCCGCCGATGCGGATAATAACCGCACGGGGAACACCGTCATGCTGTACAATCATTTCCGCCGCAAATACCGCGGCACCGATAACGCTCTGTATCAATACCAGAAAATTCGGTATTATGTGTTCCTTATAATCGATAACCATAACCGCCGTCATAACGATTGCCGTAAGCGACAGTTTAACGGTTTCCGCTGTTCCGTACCCGCAGTATGCCGTGACAAACGACGCACCGGCACATATAACAGCCGACAGCGTAACAACCGCAAACCGTTTCGGATTACGAAAACGGAAAAACGAGGCAGATGTTGATGCAAGAGCTGCCCGATAGTTTATTTTATTATCATCGGATGATTCATTGCACCTGCGATAACAAACGTATGCAAGTGATAAAATCCCGACTGCAAATGCCGCCACCAAGGCAGCCCCTGCAACAACAAATGGCATAGTATTACCTCAAGGAAGTTTGTTCATTATGTCTGTTACTGCTGCGGTCAGTTTCGGAGTCAGTTGCTTACCGAAGGCAATAAATATAGCTGCAAGAACAAGAACGACAACCAAAACTATCGCTATGGAAATAAAGTTGGTATCGCCTCTTTCCTCCGACATGAAGTTCTTTGCAGCAAACTGAGCACGAACTATGCCTCTGTTGAGTTTGTCGATGAGTTTTTTCATCTTCTTTTCTCCTTTCTTAAGATTTTATAATAAAGGCAATTGCCTATATTAACATTCCTACCGCTCCGGTTATTACCGCAATAATAATTCCGACGAACAGAAGCGCCGTGGGAATAAGGAGTTTTGAAGCGGCTGCCTCACCTTTTTGAAGAAGCAGCTGCTTTCTGAGCTGCAGCATTTCAAGCGCTTGTCTGCCGAGAAAATCGGCAAGTTCACCGCCGCCTCGTTCGATGCTTTGCGAAAGCGCACTTGAAAATTTCCTGATTTCCGGCGAATTTGACAAGCGTCCGAATTTATGTATCGCGTCCACTTCCGACATTCCGTTATCCATATCGGAACATGATTTCTTCATTAAATCATATACGGGGCCGTTTTTGCTGTCCGCTATCATACGCCATGCGTTTCTGAGCATCATGCCGGCATTGATGAGCAGAGCAAGAGTCGATACTATTTCGGGAAGCTCGGCTGTACATTCGAAATTCCGCGTTTTCAGCATATCGTTCATTCTGTTAAAGAAATAGAATCCGAAAACTCCGGCAACGACAATACCGATAAACGCAAAGAACATCGAATTAAAAGCACCTGCCGCCAGAAAACCGAGCATAAGGCTAAGATGCACAAATGCAAGAGTCTGTGCCCATGATACGTTAGCATAGTACTCGGCGTATTTGGGTTCGAACAAAAGTTTTGCCTGACCCATGAGCATTTCCCTGATTTTTCCCTTAAGGGCGAAAAGCTTGGTTTCGCTCCATGCAAAACCTACGCCGTACACAAATCTCAGAGGATAATCGGCAGAATCAAGGTTTTCCACCATTGCAGTATATTTTTTACCTTTAAGGCTTTTGATGATAAAGAGCACCGCAAGCACGCTGCCCAAAGCCAACATCACAAAACGCAGCATAATTACCCCTTAATATTAACGATCTTCTGACCGAGCTTGTACGAAACTAGGGTCAGCACGGCAGTCACGGTCAGTCCTACAACACCGATTATCGACGAGAAGCTCTCATCGAAACTCGAACTCAATATTCTCATCATCAAGACGATGATAAGAGGAAGAACAGTCAAGGCGTTCGTTTGAAGCTTGTTTGAAGTTATTGCGGTCTTTATCTCACCGGCTATCATCATCTTTTCTGAAATGATTTCCGTCGTTCTTCTGATTACCGACTTGATATCACCGCCGGTTCTGTAGCAGGTTGCGAATACGGTTGCAAAATTGAGAATGTCCGGAACTCCGGTTCTGTTTGCAAAATCGCAGAGCATCGTTTCAATCGGAATATTGTTGCTCATTCCGTTGATTATCTCGTTGACCTCCAGCACTATAAAAGCATCCTCGGAATACTGTGTACGT
>JAZUGD010000237.1:0-2987 GCA_045641025.1 Eubacteriales bacterium | reverse complement strand
TGTCCTTTTCTTCGTTTGCGGTGCCGTAAGGGAGATAAATTTCACCCTTGTGCGAGTTGACGTTCGCACACGGATAATGACCGAGTCCGGAGCATTTTTCGGTGAGAGTTTCTATATGGAATTTTTTCATGACGTACCTCTTTCGGTGGGAATTGGGATTGGTATTTAAATTATAGCAGAGGACGTGGAGAAATGCAAGAAGTTTATGGGGTGTTCTTGTTAGTCTGATTAAACTGTAAGTCACGCCCTCTTCCGAAAACATGGAACCGAGATTCGTGCGGAATAGGTTATGTTAGTGAGTTGGTAACGAAGTCACGCGATCTTCCGAAAACATAGTCGCCGTACCTCGTGCGGTAAACGCACTCCTTCGGCTCCTTGTTTTCGTTATTCCTTGCTGAAAAGAGCCCACCGGGCTTTTTTCAGCTGCGTCGCCCTTCCGAAAATATGGTCGTCTTACGCTCCTCGACGCTTCGCTTACACTCGGAACGTGACACTCCCTATTTTCGTGATTCGCTTCGTGAAAAAGCCACACTGTGGCTTTTTCACTCGCTCGCCCAACCACCCCGCTCGGGGTGGTTGGTAAGGCCGCTGAGCCATGCCAATGGCTCGGAGCAAATAAAAAAGGACGCTAATGCGTCCTTTTTTATTTGGTCTGAGTGACTGGACTTGAACCAGCGGCCTCTACCACCCCAAGGTAGCGCGCTACCAGCTGCGCCACACCCAGATCCTACTCACAAGGTGTTCCCTGCAAGCCTTGGTATTATAGCATAGCGGGGTGATAAAGTCAAGCGTTTTTGCAAAATAAATCGGATTTTTTCGCTTTTATTTTTTTATATCTCGAATACGGTTTCCGACTTATCGAGTTTTGAGGTATGCATTGCCGCGGGAGCGGCATCCGGTACGGCGTAGCCTATGGGAAGCAGGTCGCAGACAGAGAGGTTTTCCGGCAGGTTCAGCACCTGCTTTACGTCCTTCTCGGCAAACCAGCCGACCCAGCACGAGCCGAGCCCGAGGTCTGCCGCCTCAAGCATCATGTGAGTGCAGACGATGGCTGCGTCGGTTTCGCCGTACGTATGTCCCTCTCTAACCTTGCTCTGCGATACGGTGTTTTTATCAAAGCAAACGACGAGAACCACGGGTGCACCGTAGATGCAGGGACAGACCGAGTTCAGCGCGTCAAGCGCTTCTCTGCTCTTTGCGACGAAAATTCTCTGCGGCTGAAAGTTTCTTGCCGTGGGTGCGATTCTGCCCGCTTCGATTATAAGGTCGAGTTTTTCCTGCTCAACGGGTGTTTCCGAAAATTTTCTTACCGAGTATCTCTCTTTTGCAAGTTCGATAAAGCTTTTCATATCCGTCACCTTTTAATTTGCGGGAGAATACATTATCGCGTCAAAGAGTACGTTCGAGACTCCGTTTCCGTTTTCGACAGTTACGGCAACGCCGTCCGTCTCCTTGTATTTCCACGTTGTGTTGAACTTGTAAACCTGATCGGTTTCGGGAAGGGATATCATCACGTCGGGGTTGGCAGGATTCGACGAATGAAGCACTACCTTGCCCTCTCCGCCCTTATTGCCGACCTTGAGGCTGTGGAGTATTGCACCGCTGTCCATTCCGACCTTAAAGGTTACGCTTGTCTTTGCACAGTTCGCACGTATGCTCGGTGAGCCGAAGCCGCCTCTTGCATTTGCGCCGTATACCTTAATTTCGGGATTGCCGTCGGCGGTGAAATCAAGGCCGTGGTATTTCTCCACCTTGTCGCCGTCGGTGAGGTCGTTGAAGTTTGCGGTCGTGGGAGTCGGTACGTCTCCCTCGGGAACGATGAGGTAAATCTTGCCGGCTTCGGCTTCTACAGTAACGCAGCCGTCTTTCACCGGAACGGTTTCAAGCTTCTTTGCGGGGACTTCGGTATCGAGGACGTACTTGTCAACCGACGTAATACCGTTCCACGTTTCGGGAAGCTTCCACATGCGGGTCTTTCCTTCACGGCTGTAAACGAATATCTTACAGCCCGCGCCGACCTGCGGAATGAAACGGTCGGTACCGTCGGCAATGACGAAGTCGCCCTTTTCGACGAGGGTGTAACGCTCGTTCTTTTTATCGTAAGTCGAAACGAGGTCGCCGCTGAATATTACCTGATGGATATCGTCGTTATTGGTATAGCTGAGGGGCTTTCTTTCCATCATGTAGAGGTACTGCATATTATGTTCCATCATTCGGATGACGAAAGCAGCCCACGGCTTCTGCTCGTTGTTTATCTGGAATGCGTCCTCGTGGTCCTCGCCCTGCTCGCTTCCCCACGCGTAGTTACCGCTGTGAGAACGGCGCGTGCATATCATCACGGAGTTGCCCCACGTATTGAGGTAATCGTCGTCGGTTACCTCGCCGTAGGGGATTGAGAAATAGTTCGAGAGTCCTTTATATTTGGGGTGGACGTGCTCCTGACCGCTCGATATTGCAAAGTTTTCCCACGAGAATTTCGTTTCTTCCTGCACGGCATCCCATTCCATTTCGGTATTGGTAATGACGCCGCCGTATTTTTCGGTAAGGTTGGGATTGTTATAAAAGCCTTCGGGTACGGGAATCATCGCGTCGTAGTAAAGATGAGTGCGGAAATTCCATCTCTCCTGCATTCTTCTCCATGCTTTCTGTGCGTAGCCGGTGTGATAAAGATTATAAAGGCTGAGAAGGTCCCAGCCGGCATGCTCTTCGTCGCCCCAGCCGAGTTTTTTGTTGCCGTCCTCGGTGTGAGTATAGCAGGAAAGCGGTATTACGTCGTCACCGATCGCTACTTCGTTGCGCTTACGGCCTGCGAGAAGCGGCTCGATAATCTGCGACGGGTCGGCATTGTATTTGAAAGCCTCGTTCACGAATTCGCGGTACTTTCTGTAACCCGAACCGGGAGTGCCGTCGCCCATGGGCTCGTCCGTATCCTCAAGAAGATAAGGAGACGTACCCCAGCGGAGCTTGTCCTGACCGAGCGTATAGGG
>JAZUGD010000236.1:0-2110 GCA_045641025.1 Eubacteriales bacterium | reverse complement strand
GCTACGATCCGACTTCGCTGCAGAGACTGCGATAAAGCTCTCAGGGGTATTCACCCCGACGTTATTACGTACGGAGTACCCGAAGACAGAAAAACCATTCCGGTTGATGAAGCGCGCGAAATCCGCTCGGAGCTTTATATCGCTCCTAATGAAGCCGAGCGGAAGGTTATTATAATCGAGGATGCCGACTTGATGCAGCCCGAGGCACAAAATGCCCTGCTTCTTTCTTTTGAAGAACCGCCCGCATTCGTGACGTTTATTCTTCTTGCCACAGACCCCGCAAAGCTGCTCCCGACCATAAGAAGCCGCGCGGTAATCATAAGAATGGAGCGTCTCGGTGATAGTATAATTGAGGAAGAGCTTCTCAAACTTCCAAAGGGTACAAAGCTTCAGAAGAACGACCCCGATGCGTTTTCGCGTGCGGTAAGGGATTCGGACGGTGTTCTCGGTCTTGCAATAAAGCTGCTCGACCGCAAGGGACAGTCGGGAGAGCGTGAAACCGCCGGAAAAATAGTTCATGCCATAGTAACCGGCAAAGAAAAAGAGCTTGCGGAGCTCTGCGTATCCATGACAAACAAACGCGACGAGCTTATGCGAATTCTCGAGCTTTGTGAATCAGCGGTACGCGACCTTACGGCTGTATCGTGCGGTGTCAAATGCGAGCCGCTCTTCTATACCGATGCCGAAGGAATACCGCCGGAGCTCAGAAAGCGCGCCGTTACGTCAAAGCTCACGTCTCTTTTCGACAGACTTGAGGACGCCCGCTCGGCACTCGACGGAAACGCCTACGCGCCGCTTATTAAAGAAAATCTCCTGTTCTGCAAAGAACAGTAAACGGAAGGACGGCCACGCGCCGGAATTTATATGGATAATTACAACGAAATCATCGAAGATGACGTTACCGTAACCGAAGAGGACGGTGTCGTTACCGTTACGGCTGCAACCTCGTCTCCCTCTGAGGTGGAAGTTGTCGGCGTTCATTTCAGCGACAACGGTAAGACTTACTATTTCGACCCCTGCGGTACCGAAATCGAAGCCTCATCAAGCGTTATCGTCGAAACCTCAAGAGGAACCGAATTCGGTACGGTAAGCGTAGCGAACAAAAAGGTTCCCGCATCGGAGATAGTACCTCCGCTTCGTCCCGTGCTCAGAATAGCAACAGAGGCGGACGTTAAGCATCACGAGGAGCTTGAAAAGAAGGAAGCCGAGGCCATGACAATCTGTGCCGAGAAAATTACGGCACACGGTCTCGGAATGAAGCTTATAGACGCGGAATATACGTTTGACGGCGGAAAGCTCGTCTTCTATTTCTCCGCTGACGGAAGAGTCGATTTCCGTGACCTCGTCAAGGACCTTGCTTCCGTTTTCCACACGAGAATCGAGCTGCGACAGATAGGTATCCGTGACGAGGCTAAGCTTATCGGCGGTCTCGGCGTTTGCGGCAGACCCTTCTGCTGCTCCACTTTCCTTTCCGACTTCGTTCAGGTTTCGATAAAAATGGCGAAGGAGCAAAATCTTTCTCTTAATTCTTCCAAGATTTCGGGCACCTGCGGCAGACTAATGTGCTGTCTGAAGTACGAGCACGAAACTTACGAAGAAGAAATCAAGCTAACTCCTCCGGTCGGTTCGCGCGTTATGACCAAGAGCGGTCCCGGAACAGTAAAAGAAATCGCGCCTCTTTCCGGTATTGTCCGCGTGCTTCTCGACTCCGACGCCGAGAACCCCAAGCTCACCGAGTTTCACCGTGATACCGTATCGACCGGACACCACGCTCCGAAAATCGAAACTCCCGCCAAGGCCGAAGCTTCGGGCGAGGAAGTACCCGTCCGCGAACACTCCGAAAAACGCGAGGGACATCGCAGAAGAAGACCTCGGAGCAAAAACTGATTTGTTATCATTTTTTCCGAAAAACTCTTGCAAAACGGAAAAATTATGATATACTTAACTTGACAATATTTGAATGGAGGTTTTTGTCATGGCTTACAAAATTAATGATGATTGCACCGCATGCGGTTCCTGCGCTGCTGAGTGCCCCGCTGAGGCTATCTCCGAGGGCGACGGCAAGTTCGTTATCGACCCCGATAAGTGCCTCGATTGCGGCGCTTGTGCA
>JAZUGD010000235.1:0-5548 GCA_045641025.1 Eubacteriales bacterium | reverse complement strand
CCCTCCCTGGCAAGGGAGTGCTTTGGTTCGCGTTAACTTAAAGTAAGCTTACAAACATAAAGTACAGCCACTGAATGCTGAATGCTCAATGCTCAATGCTTAAGTCGGATCGTAGCCATGTCGTTCTGTGAGCCAAGGAGTTGGCACAATAATTTGTCTTCCTAAGACCGCTTGGCCTCCGACTTCCCTCCCTGGCAAGGGAGTGCTTTGGTTCGCGTTAACTTAAAGTAAGCTTACAAACATAAAGTACAGCCACTGAATGCTGAATGCTCAATGCTCAATGCTTACCCCGCAACTTCCGATTTGTCAACGTAAAAACCGTTCGGGAAAACCCGAACGGTTTTGTTTTACATTTCGGTAAGGTCGGCGAATTTTGCGCCGACGTAATCACCGAGCGCCTCGGGCGAGAGCGTTACCTGCTCGCCTCTCATTCCCGCGCTGACCGAAATTTCGTCAAACAGGAGCGCTGTCTCGTCTATATACGTGGGAAATTTCTTTTTCATTCCTATCGGGGAGCAGCCGCCTCTCATGTATCCCGTGAGCGGGAGCAGCTCCTTCATCGGTATCATCTCGACTCTCTTGTCGCCCGATGCGGCGGCGCATTTCTTGAGGTCGAGCTCGTACGCCACGGGGATGACGAACACGCGAGGCTCGTCCTTGCCGTTCTTCGTGACGAGGGTCTTGAAGACCGTGTCGGGGTCAAGCCCCATCATCTCGGCGGCGTGAGTGCCGGAAAGGTCACTCTCGTCAACGGCGTACTCGCGCGGAGTAAACGGTATTCCCGCCGCGTCAAGCAGACGCATCACGTTGGTTTTCGTCATGATATGTCGGCGAGGTCGAGGTATTTGCTCGCGTTCTCGGTGATGAACTCCTTACGCGAGACGATGTCGTCGCCGAGAAGCGTCTCGAACATCTTCACGGTTTCCTCCGCATCCGCCTTTGAGATACGGATGAGGCGGCGCGTCTCGGGGTTCATGGTGGTCTGCCACATCATTTCGGGCTCGTTCTCACCGAGACCCTTCGAGCGCTGAATCGTGTATTTCGCGTCGCCGATATCGGCGAGAATCTTCGCCTTTTCGGGCTCGTTGTACGCGAAATAGGTCTCCTTGCCGCACGTTATCTCGTAAAGCGGAGACTCGGCGATATATACGCGTCCCTCGTTCAGCAGCGTCGGGAGCAGACGGTAGAACATAGTGAGCAGAAGCGTACGGATCTGGAAGCCGTCCTCGTCGGCATCGGTGCAGATTACGATTTTCGCCCACGAGAGGTTGTCGAGGTTGAACGGCACGATACCGTCCTTCGGCTTTGCCTTAATCTCGACTCCGCAGCCGATGACCTTGAGCAGGTTTGTGATGACCTCGCTCTTGAAAATCTTGTCATATCCCGCCTTGAGGCAGTTGAGCGTCTTACCGCGAACGGGGATTATCGCCTGAAATTCCGCATCTCTGCCGAGCTTTACGGACGTAAGTGCGGAGTCACCCTCTACTATGAAGAGCTCGCGGCGTTCGGGGTCGCGGCTTCTGCAGCTTACGAACTTTTCAACGCGGCTTGCGATGTCGTTCTTTGCGGAAATCTTCGATTTTATATCAATTCTCGTGCGCTCCGCGGTCTCGCGTGAACGCTTGTTGACGAGCACCTGATTTGCAAAGCGCTCAGCCTCGAGCGGCTTCTCGACGAAGTAAATCTCAAGCTGTTCCTTGAGGAACGCCGTCATCGCCTTCGTGATGAAGCTGTTCGATATCGCCTTCTTCGTCTGGTTTGCGTACGAGGTCTGCGTGGACATCGAGCTCGTTACGACGACGAGACAGTCGGAGACGTCCTGGAACGTGATTTTCGACTCGTTCTTGTTATATTTGTTCTGCGCGCGCAGATATTTGTCAAGCGCGAACGCAAATGCGGCGCGTACCGCCTGGTCGGGCGAGCCGCCGTGCTCGAGCCAGCTCGAGTTGTGGTAGTATTCGAGAAGCTGTACCTGATTGGACGAGCAGAAGGCAACGTCACAGCGGAGCTTGTAGTCGGGCATGTCCTCACGGTCACGTCCCGAGGTTTCGAGCTTCCAGAGCACGGGCGCGGTGAGCGCACCCTCGCCGACTCTGCGGCGAACGTAGTCGATAATACCCTCCTCGTAGTAGAATTCGGTGGTATCGAACGCGCCGTCGGCGCTCTCGTAGTTCAGTATGAATTTCGTACCCGCGTTGACCATCGCCTGACGGTCAAGCGTGTCGGTGAAGTAATCCTTCGGTATGTCGACGTCGGTGAAGACCTCGAGGTCGGGCTTGTATCTTATAGTGGTACCCGTTCTCTTCTCACCGCGTCCGAGCGGGCGCACGTCGAGCTCTCCGTCCGGCTCGCCCTTGGTGAAGTGCATGTACGACACGTTCTGCCCGTCGTAGGAGAAGACCTCCATGAATTCGGACGAGCACTGCGTCGCGCACGCGCCGAGACCGTTCAGACCGAGCGAGAAGGTGTATGCCGCGGAGTCGGTGTTGTTGTCCATCTTACCGCCGGCGTACATCTCGCAGAAGATGAGGTACCAGTTGTACTGCTTTTCTTTTTCGTTATAGCCCATCGGCACGCCGCGTCCGCGGTCGTCGACCTCGATGACTCCGTCCGATGAGACGGTGACGGTGATGACGCTTCCGTAGCCCTCTCTTGCCTCGTCGGCGGCGTTTGAGAGAATCTCGAAGAAGGCGTGCTCGCATCCCTCGAGTCCGTCCGAGCCGAACATAACGGCGGGACGCTTTCTTATTCTGTCCGCTCCCTTGAGAGAGGTTATCGACTGGCTGTTGTATTCGTTCTTTTTCGGCATAATAATCCTTTGTTTATAAATGTCATTTCAAAACAGAAAACCGCATTGCGGTTTTCTTTCGTTATGTAAATTTGCAGTCCGGTACGCACTGACTTCAAGACAGTACGTATACTGTCAATTCCGGTCGCTGAATGCTCAATGCTGAATGCTTATTTTTTGATTACCTTGAAAATGTCGCTCATCGAGTAGCCCATGCGTGAAAGAGCGGACAGGTACTTGTCCCTCTCCCCTTTTTCCTCGGGTACGGGACGGCGCTCGACAAGCTTTTCGAGGTTTTCGATGAAGCGTTCCTCGGGAGTTTCGTTCAGCACGTTCATTACGACCTCGCGTCCGTAGCCGCGGCTCATCAGCTCTGCGGCGACTCTCTTCTTGCCCCAGTATTTGTGGGCGAGGAAGTAGTCGCAGAGGTGGCTTGCCTGCTTCATTTCGTTAAGCTCACCGCTCGCCTCGATGCCGTTTGCCGCGCGCACCGCAATCTCACGGGAGAAATCATAGGTGCAAAGCTTTCTCACCAGCGCCGCCTTGCTGTGCGACGAGTACGACAGTATCTTGAGCGAGCGCGCGAGAGCACGGCAGTATTCCGCCTCCTCCGAGAGCGCAGCAAGCTCCGCGTCGCCTATCTCGCATCCCTCGTTTATGCCGAGAGTGCCGAGACTCTCCGATGAGATAAGATAGTTCTTCTCAACGACGCAGTCTTCACTGTCGGACGACAGTGTGTCCACCCTGACCGACACGCCTGCCGCATTCTTAATGATAGCCGTCACCTTGTAGATGTTCATGTTTTCTCCGTTTCTCCGTGGTATAGCCGTGGTTTACGGGATTATCTTCCCGTTTTCTACTCCTATGATATTAACGTCCCCGAGCGTGCCGAAAAGGTCGGCATCGCACGAGGTTATGATTACCTGCCGCGCTCCGAGCGACGAGAGCACGAACGCGCGTCTTGACGAATCAAGCTCCGAGAGCACGTCGTCAAGCAGGAATACGGGGTCCTCCCCGGTGAGAGAGCGCGAAAGCGCACCCTCGGACAGTTTCATTGCAAGCGCGATGCTTCGCTGCTGCCCCTGCGAGGCATACAGCCGCGCGTCGTTGCCGTTTATCGAGACTGCGACGTCGTCCTTGTGGATTCCGTGCAGAGTCGAGCCCACGCGGAGCTCTCTCTCAACCGAATCGGTATAAAGCGGGAGCACCGCCTCCGATGCGGCACGCAGTGACGCGTCGGTTCTCTCTCCGCAGATGTAGTCGCCCGCGCCCGCCGTGAGATATCTCGTCTCATAGCGGAGAGAGGGCTCCTCGCTTCCCGCAGTCATCTCGGAGAAAAACGCTTTGACGTACTCCTCGGCACGCACGGCGTAATCGTACCGCGCCGCCGCGACTCTTATGCCGTACGACGCCATGACGAGCCCGATGGACTCCCACTGGCCCGTGCTGACCGTCTTGCCCGCCGCCGCATCCTTGATTAAGGCGTTGCGCTGAGCGAGAAGCCTGCCGTAGCGCGACAAATCGGAAAGATACGCCGCGTCAAGCTGTGAGAGCGCCACGTCGAGCCACGTGCGCCGTACCGCCGGCGCACCGCCCGCAAGGGAGAGATGCGCGGGGCAGAAGAGCACCGCTCTGAAATTGCCTATCATCTCGCGCACGCCGGACAGCTTTGCCCCGCCGCGCAGATACTCTTTTTTGCCGTTTTTCGGGATACGCACCTCAAGCGTCACCGGGTAGGTCGCGCCGTCGCCCAGATATTCGAGCTCCGCCGCACCTGCCTCACAGCCGAGACGCACCATCTCGCGGTCGTGTACGCCGCGGAAGGATTTGCCCCGCGCAAAGAGGTATATCCCCTCGAGGACGTTCGACTTGCCCTGCGCGTTCTGCCCGCGGAGCACGTTTACGCCGTCCCCGAATGAAACGGTCTCTCCTTCGAGATTACGGAAATCTCTGAAAGATACCCGTCTGACGACCATACTCAGTTCTCGGAATCGAGATCGAGCAGACGGATGTCAAGCTCGTCGTCGTCACCGGACTCCTCGAAAATATCCTCCTCGGGAGCCGACTTCGCAAGGCACTCGCGTACCTTTGCCTCGATTTCCGCCATCATCGCGGGGTCGTTTTCGATAGCCGCACGGGCATTGTCTCTGCCCTGTGCGAGTCTGTTGCCGTTGTAGTAGAAGAACGCGCCGCTCTTTTCAAGCACGCCGTACGCGATACCGAGCTCTATCATCTCGCTCGACTTGGAGATTCCCTTGCCGTAGAGGATGTCGAATTCGGCGGTACGGAACGGGGGAGCTACCTTGTTCTTTACGACCTTGACCTTGACTCTGTTGCCGTACGACTCGGTGCCGTTCTTGAGCACCTCGGAGCGGCGTACGTCGAGACGGACGGACGCGTAGAACTTGAGCGCCTTGCCGCCGGGCTGAGTCTCGGGGTTGCCGTACATGACTCCGACCTTTTCGCGGAGCTGGTTGATGAAGATTACGATGCATCCGGTCTTCGATACGATACCGGAGAGCTTACGCAGCGCCTGCGACATGAGTCTTGCCTGAAGACCTACGTGGGAAGCACCCATCTCGCCCTCGATTTCCTGCTGCGGAACGAGCGCCGCAACGGAGTCGATTACGACGATGTCGATGGCGCCCGAGCGGACGAGAGCCTCGGCGATTTCAGGCGCCTGCTCACCGCTGTCGGGCTGGGATACGAGAAGGTCGTCGGTGTTGACGCCGAGCGCCTTTGCATAAACGGGGTCAAGCG
>JAZUGD010000234.1:0-17346 GCA_045641025.1 Eubacteriales bacterium | reverse complement strand
TGCCCATCAGCACCACGTTGCCCACCCGGCCGTCGCCGTTCAGCCGGCGGTTGACCGCAACGATCTGGCCCAGCATTTCAGCCGGGGTCAGCGACCGCACGCAGCCCTCCAGCGTGGACGCGCAGAACGCGCAGCCCATGCGGCAGCCCGCCTGAGACGAAACGCAGAGCGTGTTGCCGTGCTCGTATTTCATGAATACGCATTCGACGCACTCTCCGTCGATGAGCTCCATAAGATATTTTACCGTACCGTCTTTTTTTGATACGAGCTTTTCCGCAACTTTCGGAAGACGGTACTCCGCAACTTCTTCAAGCTTGCGCTTGAAGGCGGCGGGGATGTTTGTCATCTCGTCGTACGACGCGCCGCGTCTCATCCAGCCGTAGAGCTGGTCGCCGCGGAACGCCTTCTCGCCGACGGATACGGCAAAGGCGCGCGTCTCCTCCTTGGTAAGAGAGAGCACGTCAACCTTGACTGTATTATCCATTTCCGTCCCTCCGTTTCATTTTCGCAACAAAGAAGCCGTCCGTACCCGTCTCGTGCGGGAACAGAGTAGCGTATCCGCCCTCTCCGAGGCCGTGCAGGTCAAACGGTACGGGAGAGAATTCGGGATGCGAGGCGATAAACCGCGTCACTACGTTCTCGTTTTCCTCGGGGTTCAGCGTGCAGGTCGAGTAGGTGAGAGTACCGCCCTCGCGCACGTACTCCGCCGCTCCACAGAGAGAGGCGTACTGTATTTCGGGCAGACGTGCGATTTCATCAACGTTTTTGTAGCGTATGTCGGGCTTTTTGCGTATTACTCCGAGCCCCGAGCACGGTGCGTCGCAGACCACGAAGTCCGCTTTGCCTTCAAGCTCTTCTCTCGGGCTTCTCGCGTCGCAGGTGTCGGCGGTGATAATGTCTATGCCGAGCCGCAGAGCCCCGCTTCTTATAAGCGAGAGCTTGTTTTCGTGTATGTCAAAGGAAAAAATTTTTCCCTCGTTTTTCATTTTAAGCGCGCACGCGAAGGATTTTCCTCCGGGCGCGGCGCAGGTATCGACAACCGTGCTTCCGGGCACGGGCGAGAGCACGTCAACGGATGCCGCCGACGCTTCGTCCTGAACGAACCACAGTCCCTCGGCGATGCCGTCAAGGAACGCACTGCCGGAGGCGACTATGATTTCGTCCTCGGCAAACCCCGACACTCTTGCGTCCGCTCCGAGCGAGCGCGGAGTCTCGAGTGCGTCCGCGACCGTCGTTTTCAGCGTGTTCACGTGAAGCGTGGTCGAGTTGTCGCCGTTCACCGAGTGCAGAATCTTCTCCGCGACGTCCTCACCGTATGCGTCAATTAAGAAGCGGCACAGCTCCGCGGGGACGGAGCAGGTGACGGAAAGCCTCTCGAGCGGGTCGCCGGGCAGACGGTACGTCTTGCCCCTGCGCAGGTATTCGCGGAGCACGGCGTTCACGAGTCCCGCCGCACGGCGCGGCACGAGCGCGACCGTCTCCGATACCGCCGCGTGAGGCGGTATGCGGTCCATGTACGTGAGCTGGTAAAGCCCCAGACGGAGCGCCGCCTTAACCTCGGGCTCAAGCTTCTCCGTACCGTTTTTCACGTATTCGGAAATGATATGGTCAAGCGTTACGGCTCTTTCGGCAACACCGAGCACAAGGGCGAAATACAGCCCTCTGTCGGCTCCCGTGAGCCCTTCCGCCTCCGCGGAAGAGCACGCCTCGAGTCCCACGTATTTATTCAGTTTTTCCCATTTTACGATGGAACGCAGAGCAAGCTCCCGCGGTGATTTTGCCATGATTATTTATATACGTCGCCGAGCGACACCTTTCTGCCGCGGATGAAGTCCGCCGCTCTCATGTCTCCCTTACCCTCGGGGCGAAGAGACGTTACCTTGAGCATACCGCTTCCGCAAAGGATACCGACGTAACCGTCACCCTTCGTGTCAAGCGCGATGACCTGACCGGGCACGGCTCCCTCGGGTACGTCCGCCGCCTCGGCGGACACCGCACGCACGAGCTTTATTCCCTTGCCGTCCGCACCGCAGAGCTTGCAGAGCGGAGCGGGAGAGAGCGCGAGTATTCTTCTTGCAAGCACACGGGCGTCGAGCGTGAGGTCGAGGAGTGCGTCCTCGGAGGTAATCTTCGCCGCGTACGTTGCCTTTGTATCGTCCTGCTTTTCGCGGGGGAGAGCCTCTCCCGCGTCAAGCATTTTCGCAACTTTTACGAGTGCGGCACCGCCCGCCGCGCACAGCTTGTCGTGTACGTCGCCGTAGGTGTCCGTCTCGAGAATTTCCACCTTCTCGCAGAGAATCGCGTCGCCGGTGTCGAGCCCTTCCTCCATGTACATGGCGGTGACTCCGGTTTCCGTCTCACCGTCCATGACGGCGCGCTGAATGGGTGCGGCGCCTCTGTATTTAGGCAGGATGGAGGCGTGAGCGTTTATGCAGCCGTAAGTCGGGTAGTCAAGCAGATATTTCGGCAGGATTTTGCCGTACGCCGCAACGAATATCACGTCTGGGTCAACGTCCGCAAGCACGTCCGCGAACGCACCGTCCTTGAGAGTGGTCGGCTGATATACCGGAATACCGAGGCTCTCGGCGTAAACCTTTACGGGCGGCGGGGTCAGCTTCATGCCGCGTCCCACCGGCTTGTCCGGCTGAGTTACGGCGGCGGCAACCTCAAAGCCCGCCTCAACGAGCGCACGGAACGTCTCACGGGCGAATTCCGGCGTTCCCATGAACATTATCTTCATAGACAATTCCTTTCTTTGCGTTTGTACCGTTTTTCTTTGCGAGCGCAAAGAAAATTCAAAGTCGGGTATATGCTTTGAAAGGTACAAACGGTGTTTGAAACAGCTTACGTCCGATCCCGGACGACTGCATTTTCAAACAATTAACCTTCAAGCTCCTCGGGAGTCAGTTCTCTTATCATGACGTCGGTGAAGAGCTTGCCGTCAAGGTGGTCAAGCTCGTGGCAGAATGCTCTTGCCGCAAGCTCCGAGCCCGTAATACGGAAGGTCTTGCCGTGTCTGTCCTGCGCCTCGACGGTCACGTACATCGGGCGCTTCGTGATGCCCCAGCGTCCGGGAATCGAGAGGCACCCCTCGGTGTCCTCCTGCTCGCCTGAGTATGCGACGATTTTCGGGTTTATCATCTCAACGAGACCCGTCTCGTCCGTCTCAACGAGTACGACGCGGCGGAGCACGCCTACCTGAACCGCGGCAAGTCCGCAGCCGTTTGCGGCGTGAAGCGTTTCCTTCATGTCGTCGAGAAGCGTCGTGATTCTCGGCGTTATCATATCGACCGTTCTGCTCGTTTTACGGAGAATCGGGTCGCCTTCTTTTACGATGTTAAGTATAGCCATAATAGTTCCTTTCGTTTACAGAGACGAGGGGTCAACGTCAACGCTCAGATTTATTCTGCCGGGGCTCTTTCTGCCGAACTCGCACAGCACGGCGGAGAGAAATTCTCTCGTGCGGCGGTTCTGCTTGCATTTTACGACCATTCTCATTCTGCAGTTGTTCTGGAGTCTGTATATCGGTGCTTCAAACGGGCCGTACACGACGGTTTTTACGTCGGAGTACTCACCCGTGAGCATTTCGTGCATCATTGACGCGAGCCTTGCCGCTCCCGCCTTAAGTATTCCCTCGTCACGCGAGGTCAGCGTCAGTACCGCGATGTTGCAGAACGGCGGGAACACGAGTGCGCGGCGCAGCCTTATCTCACGCTCGAAGAACGTGGCGTAGTCCTGCGCGGCGGCAAGCCTTATTACGTCCGAATCGGGGTTCTGTGTCTGTATCACGGCAACTCCGGGGTCGCCTGCGCGTCCCGCGCGTCCGATGACCTGCGTCAGCATCGCAAAGGTACGCTCCGCCGCCCTGAAATCGTCCACGTAAAGCGACGCGTCCGCATTCAGTATTCCCACAAGCGTTACCTGCGGGAAGTCGTGACCCTTCGTCACTATCTGAGTGCCGAGAAGCACGTTTGCGTCTCCCGCACGGAAATGCGAGAGAATCTCGCCGTGCGACATCTTTTTCTTCGTCGTGTCGGTGTCAAGACGGATGACGCGGCTGCCGGGAATCTTTTCTTCAAGCTCCTCCTCGGCGCGCTCGGTACCGTAGCCCATGAAGAGCATGTGGTTCGAGCCGCAGTCGGGGCACGTCTCGGGTACGCGCACCGTGTAGCCGCAATAGTGACACGTGAGTGTGCCGCTCCTTGCACGGGTGCGGAGGTATTCTTCTCCCTCACCCTCCTCAAAGCGGCTGTGTATGTGATAGGTGAGCGATACCGAGCAGTTCGGGCACTTCACGGTTTCACCGCACGAACGGCACGTAAGCACGCTCGAGTACCCGCGGCGGTTCAGAAAGATTATCGCCTGCTTGCCCTGCGCAACGGTGGTGCGAAGCCTGTCGGTGAGGTCGCGTCCGTACGGCGAGAGGCTTCCCGAGAGAAGCTCACGTCTCGTGTCGCTTATCACGACCTCGGGCAATTTCGCGTCGCCCACGCGGTTTTTCATTTCAATGAGAGTATATACGCCGGACTTCGCCTTGTAGTAGCTTCCGAGCGAGGGCGTTGCCGAAGCGAGAAGCATGAGCGAGCCCGTGTCCGCACATCTCTTGCGCGCGATGTCGTGCGCGAGATATTTCGGGTCGGTGTCGGATTTGTACGTGTGCTCCTGCTCCTCGTCGATGACGATGAGCCCGAGCTTTTCCACGGGAGCGAACACCGCGGAGCGCGTGCCGATTACCACGTCGGCGCCGCCGTCGCGTATTCTCCTCCACGCGTCGTAGCGTTCTCCCGTGCCGAGTGCGGAGTGTATCACGGCGACTCTGTCGCCGAAAGCGTCGATAAACACGCTGACCGTCTGCGGGGTCAGCGCAATCTCGGGCACGAGTACGATTGCATCCTTACCGTCCGCAAGCACGGAGCGTATGATTTCCATAATCACGCGCGTTTTACCCGAGCCGGTAACACCGTGCAGGAGCGCCGCCTTAGCTTCCCCGCTGCGGTAAAGCGAATGGAGCACCTCCGACGCGTGCGCCTGCTCCTCCGTCAGCGGCGGGAACGGGTCACGCGTGTCGGGCTTTACGTTTTTGTAAGGGTCGCGCGAGACCTCTTCCTCGGAGAGAGAAATGATTCCCTTTTTCTCAAGAGCGCGGAGCTTCGTGCGGTCAATCCCGGGGCAAGCCTCGTACACGTCGTCGGCGAATATTTTTCCGCCCGACGCGGCGATATACTCGAGCGCGGCGCGGTGCGCATCGCTGCGGAGCTTTATCGCATCAGTTCCCGCGATTATTGCGCGAAGTCTTGCCGTTTCAAGAGCAGGGGTCACTACGGTGCACCGCTTGATTCCGTCGGAGGACGACGCCTCACGGAGCTTCTCTATCAGTCCGGCTTTCACGAGTCCGTCGAGTGCGTCGGTAACGTCGCCGCCGAACTCCTGACGCAGAGCGTCGGTCGATACTCTGTCTCTCGCCGAAACGTAGGAGAAAACCGTCTGCGCCCGCTCGCCGAGGTCACCGGAGTCGGGCTTCGCGGCGCGGTAGTATTCGTTGATTTTCGCAAACGCGCCCGACGGCACGACGGCACGTACCGCCTCGCCGAACGTGCAGAGCACGTGCTCCTTCATAAAGGAGCACAGAGACAGCATCTCGGGCGTGAGCAGGGAAGGACGCACGACCGAGTCGAGCGGCTTCACCTTTGTCGGGTCAAGCGCGGTCGTGTCGGAGACGGAGACAACCACCGCCGACACACGTCTGTTTCCGCGTCCGAAGGGAACGAGGACGATACTTCCGGGGGAAACGTCGCCTGCGGTCTGCGGTACGAAATAATCGTACGTCGTGTCCGCATGATACGGTGAATCAAGCACGTAAACCTGTGCGTATCTCGTGTCCGTGGGTATCCCTCCTTTCCCCTGATGTAAAGAACATGGGAGGCGTCTGCCTCATATCCGACCGACACCTCCCCGTAAAAATTATTCTTCGTCCTCCGCGGTAGGGCAAATCTTGTACTCGCCGCTGTAAATACGGTTGATGGCGGTACGGACTGCCTTCTCGTCACGGAATTCCTTGCTTATCATCGAGATAAGGCTCTTGTCGGTGTCCTTGTTGCTGATGAGCTTTTCGGCTCTTTCACGCTGACGGACGTATTCGTCGGTAATTGCTCTCGCACACTTTGCGGTTGCGATAACAAGCGCGTATCTGTTTACGCCTTCCTTGGTGAGCTCGTCAATGGGGGGATAAATCATATCCATGGTATATATTCCTTTCGATGTTTGTATGTACGTAATTATTAACCGAAAAAGCCTTCGGTAACCGCCGTCATTCTATCGCTGCGTCGGTGTTCTGCGGTAATGATTGCGGAAATTTCGGCGGCGCACGCCTCGATTCCGTCGTCGTAGTTGACTACCACGTAGTCGTACGAGGGAGCGATTTTTATCTCCTCGCGCGCACGCTCGAGACGCCATTTGATAACGTCCTCGGTTTCGGTGCCGCGTCCGCGGAGTCTCGCTTCAAGCGTCGCCGCATCGGGCGGCAGGAGCATAACGGTCACGGCATCGGGGATTTTCTTCTTTACGTTGCCGCCGCCGTTGACGTCAATCTCAAGCACGATGTCGCGGCCCGCGTCAAGCGCGTCCTTGACAGCCTTGGCAGGCGTTCCGTAAAGGTTGCCGCTGTACTCGTTGTACTCGAGAATTTCTCCGTCCTCGATTTTTTTGAGAAATTCTTCTCTCGTGATGAAAAAGTAATGTACTCCGTCAATCTCGCCGGGACGCGGTGCGCGCGTCGTGCACGAGACCGAGAAGCCTACGTCTCTCATTTTGCGGAGTGCCTCGACCACCGTCCCCTTACCGCTTCCCGCGGGTCCGGAGATTACGGTGAGCACTCCTCGCTCATTCTGTCCCATGGCGTCACACCTCCTCGGCGTCGCTCACGTTGTCGACGCTGCCTTCAAGTCTGCCGGCAATCGTTTCCGCCTGAATTGCGGAAAGAATCACGTGGTCGCTGTCGGTCACGATGACCGAGCGGGTACGTCTGCCGCACGAGCAGTCGATAACGCGTCCGTAGTCGCGCGAGTCCTGCACGAGTCTCTTTATCGGCGCACTGTCGGGAGACGCTATCGTGATGATTCTGTCGGCGGAGACCATGTTTCCGAATCCGATGTTTATGAATCTCATGTTATTCGATGTTCTGTATCTGCTCGCGTATCTTTTCGAGCTCGTTCTTCATCTCGACTACGAGATGAGCGATTTCGGAGTTCGACGCCTTCGAGCCTATCGTGTTCGTCTCTCTGTTCATTTCCTGCATCAGGAAGTCAAGTCTGCGTCCCGCGGGAGCGTCGGACGCGAATATCTCGTCCATCGCCGCGAAGTGGCTGTCAAGACGGACAAGCTCCTCGTCGATCGCGATACGGTCGGCATATACCGCCGCCTCGGTGAGAATACGGCTTTCCGCTATCTCAACGCCGGTGTCCTCAAGTATCTTGGAGATGCGGGCGTACAGCTTGTCTCTGCATTCCTTCGTGTCGGCGTCGGAAAGAGCGGCAACCTTTCTCGCACATTCCTTGATGTTGTCAACCTTGCCGCGCAGATCGCTCTCAAGCGACGCGCCTTCTCTCTCTCTTGCGGCGCAGAAGATGTCAACTGCCTCGGAGAGGGCGGGGAGAATGTCGGCAAAGTCGCGGTCTCCGTTGTCCTCGGGACGGCGCGTGCGGAACAGCTCTCTGTTCTGCGCAACGGTCATGACCGAGATGTCGTCGGCAAGACCGAACTCGTCGCGGAGCGTGCGCAGAGCG
Source organism: Eubacteriales bacterium (assembly GCA_045641025.1). Taxonomy (GTDB): domain Bacteria; phylum Bacillota; class Clostridia; order Oscillospirales; family CAG-272; genus UMGS1312. The sequence continues at coordinate 9,565 of JAZUGD010000234.1, read as the reverse complement.
GCAATGTAGCTCTCGGCGGCGCCGCGGTCGAGAATAACGTCGGTGCCCGTCTCGGAGAGCACGTCGATACCCACGTAAAGCTCAACCTTTCCGCGGACGATACCGCGGGAGGAGAGATACGTGCGTACTCTGTCCTCGAGATAAGATACCGAGCGGGGCATCTTTACGGTAAGGTCGAGATATCGGCTGTTGACCGAGCGAATCTCAACCGTGATATCCTTGTCTCCGGCAGCGTTCATCTTGCGGGATCTGCCGAAACCGGTCATGCTTTTCAGCATATAAAAGTACCTGCTTTCCCATTCACGGCGAGACTTCCCACCGTGCTGTTTATTCATTATATTATACACCCGCAAAGCCGTGCTTGTCAACCGGAAAACACGGATAACGCGGGATTTTCGGCGGAATTGACGGTTTGTGATACCCCTCTGTTTTGATGACAAAACAAAAACCGCCCGAAGGCGGTTTTTGTATGTATGTGCTACTGAACACCGATTTTGAACAGTAGTTCAATATGAATGAGATTGTTTAGTGCATCATAACAACTTGAGAACGGTACTCTATGTATTCTTTTTGATATTGCTCAGGCATTTCTATTTGATAGGTGAATTCAATAATCGTATCAATATCAAATAATATTTTTTCTTTTGTCCAACTATTTTCCTCAAAATGCCCGACCCATCTGTTCCGTATCTGCTGCATTTCCCGAAGACGTTCACGGTCATTGTTTTTTGCCATGCTGTTATACAAGTAAAAATCGTCAAAATTTTTGTAATAGATATTCAACAAAGCATCAAACGCAAAATCTGTTAATTCCTTATAATTATTAAATTTTTCTAATTCTTTGGGCGACAATGACGGCTTAACTTTTTTGTTCCAATAATCATTTTTACACGATTCTGAGAATACAGATGTTAACCATTGAGCCAAATATCGACGCAACGAGACATTGAGCCATTGGTTTATCATCATGAATACGTCGTCAATGCTTTGTGGTTGAAGTGCTGTCTTTTTGGCCTGTTCCAGTTCAGCAAGACGAATCTCAAGAGCTGTTTTTTCTTCTGTGAGTATTTTTGCTTTGTTTTCTGCCCGTTCAGCGTCTGCGCGAGATTGCATTGCTTCAAATCTCGCTTTTTCAGCTTCATACTTGGCAATATCGGCAACTTCTTTCGATTGAGCAGCTTCAATTTGTGATTTTGCTGCCATTTTTTGTGCTTCTTTTGCTACCTGTTCTGCGGCTTTCATTGCCTTTTGTGATTTTTCGGCTTCTTCTTTCAATTTGGCAGCTGACGCTTTTGCTTTTTCCAATTCGGCTTTCGTTTTGGATGTTTCTGAAGATTCATCACTGACAATATTGTATGGTAGTACAGGGCATATTTTTTGATGAAACAATTTGAACTCATCGGAAGCAGTGAAACGGATTTTTTCTGCAAACTGAATAATCTCTTCGGAGGCAACATTATCTGTTTTATCTGCCCCAATATCGTTTTCTACAATCAGACAAAGGTACTTTGCGAAGATTGATTGAATTTCAGCCCTTTTTTCTGAGTCATATGAATCTACTTTCAGTAAACGGTCAAAGAAGAATTTCGGTTCTTCAACGATACGTTCAAACGTTGTATACAATTGTGTAGTTGCAAAATACAGATGAACCCAATCGGGACACTCAAAATTGTAAATAAGTATTTGAAGTTTTGAAGATGCTTCGCCGTACATTCCGTATCGGATATACAACTTGGCTAAACATTCGTTTGCATCGAAGAAGATTTCTCTGTTAGCAATTGATAAGCCCAGAAAAAAACAGTATTCAAGAGTGTTTATCAGTTTTTCATCAGATACATTGCAGTTGCTTGCCATAAGGATTTTGCATAGCCAGTAACCGTCTTCCCATTGAGAAATATTGTCGAGTGCGTTTGCTAACTCGTTGCAGTCAATTGAACAATCTTTATTATCAAATATGACTTGATATTTGTTCATGCTAACCCCTCAATCTTAAATACAAAGTTTTCAATTCTTTTTCTCGAACCTCCCATATTTTTCGGAAATTCTCGTTGTTCACAACCCATTCGGAATATATTGCTTCGTAATTATACGTCGGATTTTTCTTTATGTTTGCAAGTAAGTGCTTGTACTGTTTTGTAAAATCTTTTTCAAATGAATCGGTTTCTGCTTTTGACAAAATTCGTTCTGGAGATTTGGGCAATTTTGAATAAAAATTATCCTCTGTAATTTCATATACGCAGTATGGATCTTCTTTTGACAATTTGCGATTCAAGGCTTTGGCAATCGAATAGATATCACACAGTATTTTCTTTGCGTCTTTGATTTTTTCAATATTCTCAATTAAGAAAGTGTGAACTTCCTCAAGGGTAATGATTTCTTCACATTGTAATTCCAACCCTAATCCTGCTGCGGATGCGTTATTCAAAGTCTTTGCTTTTACAACATTATTGCATTTTGAGAATAATCCGGAATAGTTTTCGATAGTTGTCCATAATTTGAAGTTGTTTCTGTTGAATTCTATCGCGGGAATTCCCTTTGTTCCGTTCATAAATCCCCACATTATCATTGCTCGGCGTGAAGTGAGACTGTCCACTTTGTAAATTGATAAACTTAAAGTGAATTTTTCAAATTCGCACGGATTCTTCAGAACATAGAATAAAGCTTTTAAAACGCTGTTTTCTCCATGGCGTTCAATAATATTCCGAATGGTAACATCAACAGAAAAATCTACCGCATTTTGAACGCAGCCTTCAATTTCGTCAAGTGATTTATCATATTCCTCGAAATTGTCCAACATAGACAGTTTTTCCTTGATATCGGAAATCAATCCGTCAACCACTGTGGGGGAGCATTTGCTTTGGTTTTCAATTAAAGAGGTAACGATTGCATTATAGACCAGCTGTTCTTGGCTTGCTTTCGATTCTTCACAAAACCGAGGAATCAACGATAATTGTTCCGTATTGATTTGGAACAAATCGTCCGGGACAGAAATGTTCTGTTCGGCAAAAAACAACTTGACTTCTTTCTCATCAATACCAAAAAACTGTAATAAAAAACAGTCGAAACTTGATTTGCATTTTCTGGTAATCCATTCACGGGTACCGTTTACCATTTGAAGAATAGCAGCTTGATATTTATTAGCATTTAAGCTTTCTTTAACGGCGGAATGTTTTCCATCGGAGAGTAGTTTATCTATTTCGTTGTCTTGGAAAGAGAACGTAACAGTATCTGAGAATTCTTCCTGATTAATAACCGAGACGATGTCTTCGCGCCACAAGAAATCCGGCAAAAAGGATTTATCGGAGTCAAATAGTTGGTTTTCCGTTTCAAACATTATTCTTGACACAAGAGAGAACGGGATGAAAGAAAACACATAACAACCCTGATGGACTGACTCGTCATAATCCTTGATATCGCCATATTCGAGAGTTGCTGAATCTGCATTTTGTTTCACAAAAACAACCGGGAAGCGTTCATACCTGGTATAATCAATCGAAAGCTCAATTGTTACCGGCCAACCGGTCAATTGATCTGTAATTCCGAAAAAGCGATTATCTGCATTTAACTTTTTGTGAGTAATAAAAAGGAAATCCTGTGTGTTTTTTGAGATTGTCCTGGTTCCTTTTTTGTTTGGCATAAATGCTTCACAAGCTATTGTGTTGGTGGAAAAACAATCACTGAAGCTATAATTGTCCAAATACAAATAAAATAAATTAGCCATGATAGACCTCCCAGTTAAATAACTCTCTATGGGGAGTGATTTTGCTGAATGCGTCAATCCATTTGCTGTTGCTGTTTTCACGGAAATAGACGATTTTCAAGTCTTTACGTGGACGGGTGGTAGCTACATACAATTGATTGAAATTCTTTTTTGTGTCGTCTGATGCATATACCGCATCTATTCTCGGTATAATTACGTGATCGAATTCCAAGCCCTTCATTGTGCCATACGAAAAGATTTGTACACCGGTCTGGGAAAAATCAAAATCCGTGTTTACCATTGCTTTGTACATTTGTACAGGCATAAAAGAGCCGAGGCGATCATTTAATTCTTCGTATGTCTTCCACAACTTATATCCCGTCGGGCCGGGGTCGACGATTATTCCTATGGTACTTTCTCTGTTGTTTAAGCAAAATTGACAAATGTAGTCGGTTTGATCATCATAATCGGTGCATTTTACCATTGTGGGTTTGTTACCTTGGATAAAAGCTCTTGCCGGTGTTCCGTCCTGGCAGAATACTGTTGATGCGTCACGAACTTGTTTGGTATTTCGAAAATTACGGGTCAATAAATATGGTGCTTCGACGCAAATAGTTTTTATGAGTTGGGTGGAGTTGGTTTTGTTGTTGAGAATTTCCTGATTTGGATCTACAAAACAAGTAATATTTTTTGATAATCGTTTTACTGTGCGAACCAACTCTATAGGACAGTCCTGCGCCTCGTCAATGATTGTGTGGTCGAAGCGAACACCCACGTTGAATAGTTCGCGCTCAATTTGCGGATAGTCGGGGTCATACTTGGAAATATGAGGAAAAGTTTTGCTTCCAAAGCATTCATAGTAAACATCTGCCAGCCATTCGTTATAAGTTTTAACCTCACATCTGGTGCCTTTAACAGCTTTTTCCAAAAACAATTTGAGCGGACGATTATAAACAAGAATTACTGTTTTTTTGTACTTCGCAACCTGCTGTGCACGAAAAATTGCCATAACGGTTTTCCCGGTTCCGGGGCCGCCTTGAATAACCCAGTCGCGGTCTGTGGATAGGTTGATGATGTCTAACTGTTCAAGGACTAAATCACTGTAGTTCGGGATGTAAAAACTCATTTGAAATTACCTGTCCTTTTGTGTAACTTTACACAATAATGATATCACATTATTTTCGAGTATTCAAGTGACTGACAAAAATGTTACCTCACGTTAGTCAAATTCTCATGCGTTTAACTGATGATGGAGAATTTACATTATTTCTGCATTAGAGAGGTTGGCTTCAACCTTTGGGCGAAGAACTTACATTTTTCATAATTAATGTTCTGCTGATAATCTTGTACACAAAAAAGCAAAAACCGCCCGAAGGCGGTTTTTGTTTTACTGTCTGTATTTCTCGGGGACGAATTTCATGCACTCCTCGGCGAGCTTCGTGATACTGAACTTCGGTTCGCCCACGAGGGTCGAGCCGAGGGTGTCGTGCACGCGGTCGGTCCATTCGCGCGGGAGCTTTTCGTAGCCGATGAGCACGCCGAGCACGGAGCCGACGGTAGCGGCGTTGCAGTCGGTGTCAAAGCCCTGCATGACCGCGAGGCAGATTGATCTGCCGTAGTCGCCCGCGCCGTAAAGGAGGCAAGCGGTCACGATTTCGGCATTCGAAATCGTATGGCACCAGTCGTACTGATTGTACTCGTTCCAGCGGGTCGCGATATCCTTGAAGGTGTCTTCCTCGCTGCGTCCCGCCTCGTACTCGGTGAGCACCTTGGTGACCGCCTCGTACAGTCTGCTCGTTGCCGGAATCTGCGCAAGACCCGCACGGATAACGTCGGGAATGCTCTCGGTGCCGTAAGCCGCCGCAAGCATTGCGGCAACCCACATTTCACCGTAAATACCGTTCTTCACCTGAGCGATGCGCGCGTCTCTCCACGCCATGTCGGCAGCCGCTTCGGGGTCGCACGGGTTGATGTAGCCGAGCACGTCGGCACGGATCTGCGCGCCGATCCATTCGCGGTAGGGGTTCTTGTAAAGAGCGCTTTCGGGAGCGTGGATACCGTCGGTGAAGTTGCGGTATGCAACTCTCTCGGCGGTGCAGTATCCGCCCTTGGGCTGAACCTCAAGCCATATCTGCTCAAAGTTGCGGGAGGTGAAATCGCGTCCGAAGCGCTGCAGCACTTTGAGCGCGGTAAGCATATAGTTCGTGTCGTCGTCGGCGGGCATAAAGCCCATGTCACGCGGGTAGCAGTTGCAGAAAATGTAAAGACGGAACTCGTTTATGATGTCGTCGGTAAAATCCTCGTGGTCGAGGTAGCGGGTAATGGGCCAGTTTCCTGTGCGCGGGCATACCATCGCAAGCTCCTTCGAGCGTACGCCCTCGATGGGCTTGCCGAGGAGACAGCCGCAGATTCTGCCGAACCAGCCGCCGAGGAGAGAATCCCGGACGTTTCTGACGTTCTGCTCGACTGCGTACGGCTTTCTCAGCGCAAAGATAGCCTCGAGCGCGTCGGGCTCCGCGTATTTGTAGCCTTTTCTCGTCGGGAGCTTCTGTATAATCTTGTAGAGGGCGTCGCACATATCCTCTTTTTCCTGCGTTGCGGGCAGAGCGGAGATGGCGTCGAAGAGAGGCTTCAGACTCTCGATGTCCTTGCCCTCGTCATAGCACTGACGGTATTCGCAGTCGAGCTGCTTTGACCACAGCTCCCACGCGGGGATGCTTTCGTAATCGGGAGCGATGTCCGCACCGCGGGTAACGTCGCCGTTGCCGCACAGAACGTCCATCGAGACGCCGTATGCCGAGGCAAGCGCCGTGAGCGCCTCACCCGTGAGAGGTGCTTCACCGCTCTCGATTTTTTCAAGTGCGCAGGGCTCGATTCCGATTTTTTCAGCCGCATCTTCAAGCGAATATCCCTTGCCGAGACGGAACTCTTTAAGCTTTTCGTTCATGTTTATTCTCCTTGGAGGTTTATATATCCATTATAATACTTTGTTCCCGAAATATCAATATCGTATATTGATAAATAAGCCGTCCTTCTTTACATCACCGCGGTAAAGTGATATAATTACGGTAAGAAAATGAGGAGGGCGGATTATGGCGAAATTCAAGATAGGAGTTTTCGGACTCGGACGCGGAATGGCGTTTGCGAAAATCATCCGCGACAGCTTTGCGGACGATGCGGAGATATACGCCGTATGCGACAAAAAGCAGTCCGCAATTGACGGTGCTCTGAACGAGCTGCCGGGCTGCAAGCTGTCGTTTCACAGCTTTGACGAGCTTATAGACTGCGGTATCGACGCGGTCATTCTCGCAAATTATTTCCACGACCATGCCGCCTGTGCGATAAAGGCGATGAAGTGCGGCATAGCCGTTTTCTCCGAAACGCTTCCCGCGGTCACGTTTAAGGAATGCGCCGAGCTTTGCGACACCGTCGAGGAGACGGGAACTAAATATTTCTTTGCGGAAAATTACCCGTTTTCCGCCTCCAATCTCGAAATGAAACGCCTGTACGAAACGGGCACTCTCGGAAACATCGGCTTTGCGGAGGGAGAGTACTGCCACCCGAGCCCTGCGGAGACGATTCGTGCCCTTGACCCCGAGCCGTACCACTGGCGCAAATACTCGGGCGCGGGCTCGTATTACCTGACCCACGCACTCGCACCGCTCATGTATATGACGGGCACGCTTCCCGTTGAGGTGAACGCACGTACGTACAGCGAGGCAGGGCACGGCGAATCCATCATGCGCTTTACCGACGACTACGTGACTCCGATGCTCATACAGATGGACAGCGGCGCCGTCTTCCGCGTAATGGGCTGCTCGATGCTTGCACCTCACGGCAACTGGTACCACATCGCGGGCACGAAGGGCTCCGTTGAAACGGTACGCGGCAGGCAGGACGACGTAAGGCTCTGCTATAATTCGTGGACTTTACCCGAAGGGGCGGAGACCGAGAAGGTTTACACTCCCACGTGGGAGTTCAATGCCGAGCTTGCCGAAAAAGCAGGTCACGGCGGCGGAGACTTCTGGGTGGTATACTACTTTATCGAATATCTGAAGGGCAACTGCGACGCGCCCTTTGACGTATACAAGGCAGCCGCAATGTCAATGACCGCGATTCAGGCGTGGAGAAGCGTGCTCAATCACGGAAACACGTACCCGATTCCCGATTTCCGCGACGTAAGACAGAGAAACGCTTACCGCAACGACAACCTTACGATATTTGCGGACGAGAACGGCAACGGCGCGACGCTTCCTTGCTCAAGCCGCCCGCTTGACGGGGACTATCTTGACAGATACCCGAAAATGATGGAAGAAATATTCGGAGGGAAAGAGTGAGAGACATGCCGCTTTTTGAAGTAACCGAAAACGACAGAAAAATATATAATGAGCAGATAAAGGATTTTCTGCCCGACAGTATAATAGATATACATACTCACGTGTGGAAAGGCGTCGACACGAACCGCTCCGAGCGAAACGTTTCGTGGCCCGCACGCGTGGCACCGCACAACCCGATTGAGGACATAACCGAGGCTTATAAGCTTTTCTTCCCGGGCAAGACCGTAACGCCGCTCATATTCGGCAACGGTATCGAGAGCCTTGCGGACGTAGGCCCGCGCAACGACTACGTCGTCGAGTCGATGAAGCGCTCGGGCTACCCCGCGCTCTACTACTGCCATCCCGAACAGACCGCCGACGAGGTTGAGCGGGAAATCTTCAAACACGGCTTCCTCGGCATAAAGTCGTACCTGTCTCTCTCCCCCGCGTATATTCCCACGGACGAGATTAGAATTTTCGACTTCTTCCCGCCGCACATTCTCGAGATGATAAACAAAAACAAGCTTATGGTCATGCTCCACATCCCGAGAAGCGGAAGGCTCCGCGACCCCGTGAACATCGAGCAGATCAAGATGATATGCGAAAAATACCCCGATATCCGTCTCGTTATCGCACACGTCGGACGCGCGTACTGCAAATGCGACGTGGGCAGCGCATTTGAGGAGCTCAAGGACTACAAGGACCTCTGCTTCGACTTCACGGCAAACTGCAACCCTTATATTTTCGAGCAGATGCTCGGCTTCGTCTCGACTGACAGAATAATGTTCGGCAGCGACGAGCCGATTCTGCGTATGCGCTGTCACCGCATCGAGGAGGACGGCAGATACGTGAACATAATCCCGAAGGGACTGTACGGCGACGTCTCGGGCGACAAAAACATGAGAGAGGTCTCGGGAGCCGAGGCGGACGCGATTACGTTCTTCATGTACGAGGAAATCCTCGCAATGAAGACGGCGCTCGCCGCACGCGGCATGGGAAAAGAAGAGGCGGAAAAGCTTTTCTTCTCGAACGCCGACAAGCTTATACGTGAACTCAAAACGAGAGTAATGTAAAAACCGGAGGACTTAACATGAAATGCACGTTCGAAAACAAGACCTTTACCTATACCGGTAAAACCGGCACGGCGGAGCTGACCGAAAACGTCGCCGTCGTGACCCTGCCGGGTATTACGAGAGAGCACACCATAGTGCAGATTTCCGACCTGCACATCGCCGACTGGAAGGAGGGCGACTCCGAGAGCGACATCGAGCTTGCGAAGCACGAGATTGATATGTGGGGCTGGCAGAGCACTCACGTATTCCACGACGGAGTCGAGGAGCACTCGACCGTTTACGCCTCGAACCTCGTTATCGAGAGAATAAACGAAATCTCTCCCGAGGCAGTGCTCGTGTGCGGTGATATTTCCGACATCGGCACGAAGAGCTCATACGAGAAAACGCGTGAGGTAGTGTCTCACCTTGAGCCCGAAACCTTCCTTACCCCCGGCAACCACGAGCAGTACAATGCCGAAACGCCCGCGCCCGTAGCC
>JAZUGD010000233.1:0-3583 GCA_045641025.1 Eubacteriales bacterium | reverse complement strand
CTTTCCGACACGCTGAGGAAGGCATGCTTCGTTGACGATATCGAGGGTCTTGACGACTCGCTCCTCGCATGCGCTTACGCGCGTGCACGCGGCACCGACCGCATGTGCTCCTTCGGCGACTGGGTCGCACTCTCCGACGTGTGCGACGTTACCACCGCAAAGATGATAAAGCGCGAGGTTTCCGACGGTATCATCGCTCCCGGATACGAGCCCGAGGCACTTGAGATTCTCAAGTCGAAGCGCAAGGGCGGCTACAACATCGTAAAAATCGACCCCGACTACGTTCCCGCTCCCGAAGAGCACAAGCAGGTATTCGGCATCACCTTCGAGCAGGGACGCAACGAGTTCAAGATAAACCGTGAGCTTCTCACGAACGTGGTTACCGAAAACAAGAATCTTCCCGAGAGTGCGGTCCGCGACCTCATCGTTGCGCTCATCACCCTCAAATATACCCAGTCCAATTCGGTCTGCTACGCAGTCGACGGTCAGGCTATCGGCGTAGGTGCCGGTCAGCAGAGCCGTATCCACTGCACGCGTCTTGCGGGCAGCAAGGCGGACACCTGGTTCCTCCGTCAGGCGGACAAGGTGCTGTCTCTCCCCTTCAGAGACGACCTCGGCAGACCCGACAGAGACAACGTCATCGACGGTTACATCAACAAGAACGAAGAGGACGTATGCGCCGACGGCAACTGGCAGAAGTACTTTACGTCTCAGCCCGAGCCGTTCACCGACGAGGAGCAGAAGGCATACCTCGCAACCAAGAAGGGCGTAGCCCTCGGTTCCGACGCGTTCTTCCCGTTCTCCGACAATATCGAGAGAGCGTACAAGAGCGGCGTTGCATACATCGCAGAGCCCGGCGGCTCCATCCGTGACGATGCGGTCATCGACTGCTGCAACAAGTACGGCATGGCGATGGCGTTCACCGGCATGAGACTCTTCCACCATTAATAAAGGATAAACGAAATGAAATTACTCGTAGTAGGCGGCGGCGGACGTGAGCACGCCATTATAAAAAAGCTTAAGGAAAGCCCCTCCGTCGGAGAGATATTCGCACTTCCCGGTAACGGCGGCATCGCCGCAGACGCGACCTGCGTTCCCGTATCCGCAACCGACGTTGACGGAATCGTCGACTTTGCGGTACGCGAGGGCATAGACTACGCCGTCGTCACTCCCGACGACCCGCTCGTGCTCGGTTGTGTCGACGCGCTTGAAGAGAAGGGCATCCCCTGCTTCGGCCCGCGCGCGAACGCCGCGATAATCGAGGGAAGCAAGGTCTTCTCCAAGAACCTGATGAAGAAGTACGGCATCCCGACGGCAGCATACGAGGTGTTCGACTCTGCCGAGGCAGCACTCGAATACGTCAAGACCTGCCCCATTCCCACCGTCGTCAAGGCGGACGGCCTTGCGCTCGGCAAGGGAGTAGTCGTTGCGATGACGAGAGACGAAGCGGTTGACGCGGTAGTCTCCGCTATGCAGGACAAGAAGTTCGGCCGCAGCGGCGAGAGGATCGTTATCGAAGAATATCTCGAGGGACCCGAGGTCTCCGTTCTCGCATTCACCGACGGCAAGACGCTCGTCCCCATGGTATCGTCCATGGACCACAAGCGTGCCGGAGACGGCGACACCGGGCTGAACACCGGCGGCATGGGCACCATCGCTCCCAACCCGTACTACACGAAGGACGTCGCCGACGTGTGCATGAAAACGATTTTCCTGCCCACGGTTGACGCCATGAACAGGGAAGGCCGCACCTTCAGGGGCTGCCTCTATTTCGGACTTATGCTGACGAAGGACGGCCCCAAGGTAATCGAGTACAACTGCCGCTTCGGTGACCCCGAAACGCAGGTGGTCATCCCGCTTCTCGACGGCGACCTCTTTGAAATCATGCAGTCCGTAACGAACGGTACTCTTGCGGATACTCCCGTTAAGTTCAAGGACGGCTGCGCCGCGTGCGTCGTTATGGCTGCGGGCGGCTATCCCGTAAAATACGAAAAAGGCAACCCCATTGATATTCCCGCAGACGTTCTGCCGTACGTTTTCTCGGCTGGCACGGCGCTGAAGGGCGGCACGCTCGTCACCTCGGGCGGCCGCGTGCTCGGTATCTCCGGCACGGGAGAAACTCTTACCGAAGCACTCGGTGAGGCGTATGCGAGAGTAGAAAAAATATCCTTCGACGGCGCGTTTTACCGCCGCGACATCGGCGCGAAAGCATTGAAAGCAGGTAAATGATGGTTTACAGAATATTTGCCGAAAAGAAAAAGGAACACGCACACGAGGCGAAGTCTCTCCTCTCCGACGCAAGAAACTTGCTCGGTATCGAGGGGCTGACGGACGTCCGCGTGTTCATACGCTACGACGTTGAAAACATCGAGCCCGCACTCTTCGATTATGCGGTAAACACCGTGTTCTCCGAGCCGCAGGTCGACGTTGCGACGAAGGTCGCCGACACGGGCGACGCCGTCGTTTTCGCCGTTGAATTTCTGCCCGGACAGTTCGACCAGAGAGCCGACTCCGCGGCGCAGTGTATCAGAATCATCTCGCAGGGAGACGCTCCCCTCGTCCGCTCCGCAAAGCTTTACGCGCTCTACGGTACTCTTACGGACGCGGACGTTGAGACGATAAAGAAATACGTTATTAACCCCGTCGAGGCAAGAGAGGCGTCGCTTGACGTGCCCGAAACGCTGAAGACCGAATTCGCCGTTCCCGAAACGGTTGAAACGCTCGTCGGCTTCCGCTCGCTCAACCGCGACCGCCTCAAGAAGTTCATCCGCGACTACGGTCTTGCGATGGACATCGGCGACATCGAATTCTGTCAGAATTATTTCAAGAGCGAGGGACGCGACCCGTCCATCACCGAGATACGCGTCATCGACACGTACTGGTCCGACCATTGCCGTCACACCACCTTCCTCACGGAAATCGACAGCGTTAAGTTCGAGGACCCGCTTCTCGAGAAGGCGTACGCGGACTATCTGGCGCTCCGCAAAAAGCTCGGCGTGACAAAGCCCGTATGCCTCATGAACATCGCGACCATCGCGGTAAAGGCGCTGAGGGCGGAGGGCAAGCTCGACCGTCTTGACGAGAGCGAGGAGATTAACGCGTGCACGGTCAAAATCGACGTTGACGTCGACGGCAAGAGCGAGCCGTGGCTCCTTCTCTTCAAAAACGAAACCCACAACCATCCCACCGAAATCGAGCCGTTCGGCGGCGCGGCAACGTGCATCGGCGGCGCAATCCGTGACCCTCTCTCGGGACGCTCGTACGTTTACGGCGCAATGAGAGTGACCGGTGCGTCCGACCCCACCGTTCCCGTATCCGAAACGATTCCCGGCAAGCTTCCTCAGAGAAAGCTCGTCACCACGGCGGCGGCGGGATATTCCTCATACGGTAACCAGATAGGCCTTGCCACCGGCATAGTCGAGGAGCTTTATCACCCCGGATATGCGGCAAAGCACATGGAAATAGGCGCGGTCATCGCCGCGGCCCCCGAGGCAAACGTACGCCGTGAGCGTCCCGCTCCCGGTGACGTCGTAATCATGCTCGGCGGCAGCACCGGACGTGACGGTATCGGCGGTGCAACCGG
>JAZUGD010000232.1:0-12001 GCA_045641025.1 Eubacteriales bacterium | reverse complement strand
CCCGAAGGAATTTCAACAAGGTCGCTTTCGTGAAGGTCGGAGTCACCGAATATGAGTCCGTCCCAGCCGCACTCGTTCTGCAGGAAGCGGTAAACACCGTTTGACGCGCCTCTGTCGGCAGCACCTTCGAATATGAGTCTGCCGTTATCGTCGTAGTATTTATATCCGTCGTCGCGGAAGGTTTCGTCGTCGCTCACTCTGAACTCTATAGCATGAGGCGCATCGGTAATGCCCTTGTTCACGGCAAGAGTTACACCGCAGGCTTTCTTTAAAAGCTTTGCAAGCTCACCGGCGGCAAATTCTACGTTTGCGTTGCCGAGGTCGGGATATTCAATTACGAACTCGGAAATATCGCAGCCGAAAACGGTCAGCTTTTCAATACGGGCTCCCTCGTGATATACGATACCGTCAACCGTCTCGCCTTTTGAAGTAAGGTTAGCATATTTTCTTACAGCGCGGTCAAGACCCTCGTCGGTCTTACCGAATATTACGGTTGAACCGGCGTTTTGTCTTATAAAATATCCGTCGTTTTCAAAGTTATCGAGATTCACTCCGTACTCATCGTTTGAGCCGATACCTACCACTACGTCGTCCTCGGTAACGTTTTTGTTTCTCAGCCACTGCGCATACTTTTCGGCAGAAGAAGACACGGACGTAATTCCGCTGTTGTCAGGCGTTTTAGCGCATGACGTCATTATTCCGGCAACCATGAGAACTGCAAGAATAAGTGAAGCGATTCTTTTCATAATACTGTCAGCCTTTCACGATCTTTCGGGCAGATATTGTGCTGCGACACAACACTTACCTACTTTACTTTATTTTATCATAATTTTTCATTTAAGTCAACCAAATTGAGGGAGCAATTCTTTTGGTTATATTATCAAAAAGGTCGGGCACAATATATCCGTAAACGACATTTCCGGAGGTATATATGAAAACGCTCGAATACAAGGTAAAAGATAAAAACGGAATACATGCAAGACCTGCGGGGACGCTTGTAAGCGCCGCAAAACAGTTTGATTCGGATATTACCGTAAGCTTCGGTGAAAAAACAGCAGACCTTAAAAAGATATTTGCGGTAATGAGTCTCGGTGTCGGTTTCGGTGACGTTATAACCTTCAGTTTTGACGGCAGCGACGAGGACACTGCCGCAAGTACGATAAACGACACTCTTTTACGCACGGGGCTTTGACATGAGAGTTATATACGGTAAAGGAGCCGTACGCGAGTCTGTATTAGGCAAACTGAAAATACTTGCACCTCACCCGGCGAAAACGAACGGTTACCTCGGTAAAGACCGCGAGCTTTATCTTTTCAGGCAGTCGGTTGCAAAGGCAAAAAAGGAATACTCAGAACTTGAAGCACAGGCATCGGGTAAACTCGGCTCAAGTGAAGCGGGTATTTTCAGAATATACGGCGTTATGCTTGAAGACGAAGACTTTTTAACGGAAACGGAGAGTCTTATAAAGGCCGGAAATTCCGCTGTCGGTGCAATTAAGGAAAGTGCCAAGAGTCTCGCTTTGCTTATGAAAAACACAGGCAGCGAGTATATGAGTGAACGCGCTGCCGATATTTATTCCGTCAGCGAAAAACTAATCTCAATAATCGAAGGAGAAGACGATAGAATCTCGCTCACCGAGCCCGTGATACTTGCCTGCCGTGATTTATCCCCCGCACAGACGGTTTCGCTTAACAGAAACTTCGTTCTCGGATTTGTGACATCCGAGGGAGGAGTCAATTCTCACACCGCAATTCTCGCTAAAGCGATGAACATTCCCGCAGTTGTCGGAATCGGTTCTCTTCCGACTGATGCGGACGGCAAAACCGTTATTCTTGACGGTGAAGCCGGCATGCTGATAATTGATCCCGACCCCGTTACCGAGAGCAGATACAGAAGAAAAACCGCCGACGCACTTGAGGAGCGCTCAAGGCTTGAGAAGCTTTCTTCGGTAAAGGTAACCGTCGGCGGAAAGAGAATTTCGGTATGCTCAAACATCGGTAAACCCGAAGACGTAAAAGACGTACTGAAAAACGGTTCCGACGGTATCGGTCTTTACAGAACCGAATTCCTTTTTATGCACGGCAGCGAAGCACCTTCCGAGGCTGAACAGTTTGAAGCGTACAAAAACGTTACCGAAAGAATGAGTAACGCCGAAACCGTGATAAGAACACTTGATATAGGTGCGGATAAGCAAGTGCCTTACCTTAACTTAAAAAATGAACCCAACCCCGCTCTCGGTCTTCGCGGAATACGGTTCTGCATAAAATATGAGGATATTTTCAAAACACAGCTTCGTGCAATTATGAGGTCATCGGTTTACGGAAAAGTCAGCATTATGCTCCCGATGATAGACACGGTAAACGAGGTTGTGCACGCAAAAAGAATTCTATATTCGGTAAAGGACGAGCTCAGAAGCGAGGGAATCCGTTTTTCGCCGGACGTAAAGCTCGGCATTATGATAGAAACTCCCGCAGCTGTGTTAAGCTCACGTGAGCTTGCCAAAGAAGTAGAGTTTTTTTCTGTCGGTACGAATGACCTTATTCAGTATACGATGGCGGCTGACAGACAAAACGTTGATGTTTCATATCTTTGCGACGGAATGCCCGAGAGTGTCAGAAGAATGCTTGAAATTACGGGAAAGAACGCTTCCGACGCAGGAATACCCGCGGGGATATGCGGCGAGCTTGCTTCCGACACGAGATATACGGAGACGTTTATAAACTTCGGTTTTACGAAGCTTTCCGTATCTCCTCCTCTCGTTCCCAAAATCAAAGATTCGCTTCTGTCGCTTGATAAGCGTTCACACGAATTAACCGGAATTAGAACAAAAATATAAGAAAAGAGAATAATATGCTTAACAAAAAACAAGGAATAATTTTCTCTCCCGCAGACGGTGAGGTCATACCGCTTGAATGCTGTAAGGACGAAGCGTTCGCCGCAAAGCTTGTGGGCGACGGCGTGGCGCTTAATCCCTCAAACGGAGACTTTCGTTCACCCGTCAACGGCAGAGTTATAGGGGTTGCCGCAGCAAAGCACGCTTACAGCTTTGAAACCGACGACGGCATGAACGTACTTCTCCATATCGGAATCGACACGGTAGAGTTGGACGGTGAGGGTTTCTCTCCCGCCGTAAAAGCAGACGATTCCGTCGCCGTGGGTGACCCGGTTTGCAGTGTTGATATCGACTATATCAAATCAAAAGGTTACAGCGTATGTACTCCCGTGGTAATCTGCAACCCCGAAAAAGCCGGTGCACTCAGCCACACCTACGGCAACACCTTAAAGGGTGAAGTTATTACCTCTTACGGTAACCTTTCACAGGGGAGGGATTAAAGCTTGAGTACCGCAGTAAAAGAAAAGAAAGGCGGAGTGTTCGACGTTTTGCAGCGAGTGGGACGTTCGTTTATGCTCCCGATAGCGCTTCTGCCTGTTGCGGGTCTGCTTCTCGGCATAGGCTCTTCCCTTACCAATGAAGCAATGATAGCGACCTACGGTCTTGAAAAGCTCTTCGGAGAAGGCACGGTGCTATATTCCGTGCTGACGGTAATGAGCAACACCGGCAACGTCATATTCTCAAATCTGCCGCTTATATTCGCCCTCGGTGTCGCTCTCGGCATGGCGGAAAACGAAAAAGCAACCGCCGTACTGTCTTCGGCAATTGCATTTTTCGTTATGCACTGCACGATATCGACACTGCTCACCCTTACGGGCAAAATCGACGGCGGTCTGCCTGAGGGCTCGATTTCGGACGTTGTCGGAATAACCTCTCTCGAAATGGGAGTTTTCGGCGGTATTATCGTCGGGCTCGGCGTTGCCGCTCTTCACAACAAATTTTATAAAATCAAGCTTCCCGCGGTAATTTCGTTTTTCGGCGGCGTCAGGTTCGTTCCGATAATTTCGACAATTGTCTATATAATTGTCGGAGTGGTTTTCTTCTTCGTATGGCCGCTTCTTCAGTCGGGTATCTTCTCACTCGGGCGGCTTGTGCTTAACTCGGGTTATGCAGGAACGCTCGTATACGGAATTATTGAACGTGCTCTCATACCGTTCGGACTTCATCACGTTTTCTATATGCCTTTCTGGCAGACGGGACTCGGCGGCACGGCGATTATTGACGGTATTTCTGTTTCGGGTGCGCAGAACATTTTCTTTGCGGAGCTTGCATCGCCGAACACAGCCCGGTTCAGCGTGTCGGCCACCCGTTTTATGGCGGGCAAATTCCCGTTTATGATGTTCGGCTTGCCTGGTGCGGCTCTTGCAATGTACCGTATGGCTAAACCCGAAAGGAAAAAGGCGGCGGGAGGTCTTCTTCTCTCAGCCGCGCTTACCGCTTTTCTTACCGGTATTACCGAGCCGCTTGAGTTTACGTTCCTGTTCGTTGCACCGCTTATGTACGCCGTTCACTGCATTTTCGCAGGACTTTCTTTCATGCTGATGCACCTTTGCGGTGTGGGAGTCGGCATGACCTTCTCCGGCGGTCTTATAGATTTTCTTCTGTTCGGTGTTTTACAGGGTAACGCAAAGACGAACTGGATATTTATCCCTCTCGTCGGTGTCGTATATTTCTGCATATATTTTCTTGTCTTCTCACTCCTCATCAAGGTCCGCGATTACAAGACTCCCGGCCGCGAGGAAGTTGGTGAGACGAAGCTTTTCACACGAGCCGACTATAACAAAAAGAAAAACGCCGGTATCTCTTCGGTGATCGTTGAAGGACTCGGCGGCAAAGAAAATATTGTCAGTCTTGATTCGTGCGCAACAAGACTTCGTGTAAGCGTAAACGATTCGGCGCTCGTGAACGACGCGCTGTTACGCTCCAGCGGAGCCTCGGGTATCATTAAAAAAGGCGGAGGCGTTCAGGTGGTATACGGCCCGACCGTTACCGTTATAAAAAGCGAGCTTGACGAATATCTCGCAAAATAAAAGAAGCACTCCGTAAGGAGTGCTTCCGTTTTCTTATTCTATCGTGAGAATATCGGAAAATCCGGTAATATCGAATACCTCGACGATATCGGGGCATACGTTCTTTAATGTCATCGTTCCCTGTCTGTTCATGATTTTCTGAGCGGAAAGAAGAACACGAAGTCCTGCGGAAGATATGTAAACGAGCTTATCGAAATCAATAACAAGCGCGGTAACACCCGAAAGAGATTCTTTTATAACTTCTTCAAGCTCGGGCGCGGTAGTGGTATCAAGTCTGCCCTCGAGAGAAAGAGTGAGATTCTCGCCGCTGAGTTTTTTATTTATAGTCATTTTAGTACTCCTGAATCTTAATTTCTTATATTATAACTCATCACGGTGGTTTGTGCAAGCGTTTTTGTTATATTTTTTACCCGTTCATTCAAACAAAGTCGGAAAAACGAACAGCATTTCACGCAGTCCCGCATAAATTTTCTCAGTATCACTCAGCGGAAGCGGATTTTTTCCTTTTCCGCATTCGAGAGTGAAAGCAGGCAGACCGAGCTTTTCCTCACAGAAATCGGCAAGCCCGCCGTATGCCGCACTGCCTTCAGGCAATTCGTAGGTGTAACCCGTCATGTCTTCGAGCTTGTCAATAAGCGGCTTTCTCTTTTCGTATTCTCCCGGGCAGTAGATTACTTCCCCCTGCGTGTGGAAAGATACCACCGACTTTATGTTCTTACCGAAGCGCAGATAATTGGCAAGTGCTCCGCTTTCGGGTTCGGATTCGGGGTACTCGCCCGAAAAGCCGCCCGGTGCGCCTCCAGAGATATTTCTCTCTCTTTCGATTCTCTTATATTCTTCAAATCCCGAACCATAGTTGTGGTTAAGGTCTACTCCTCGCGCGTTTGCCTGCCAATGCGAAAAATCCTCCTTACCTCCGTTCATTTTGACAAGTCTGTCTTTCATAAGAAAGGTTACGTCAGCTCCGTTTGCCGCTATTTCGACTCCGTCGGGGTTAAGCATGGGAATAATTTCAATAAAGCGTTCGTCATACAGTTTTTCGGGCACCTTGCCGTATTGCGGCGTTCGCTCAATGCGGCAGATCAGATAATCTTTTATGAATCTCATAAGTATTTTTGCCGTAATGCTTTCCGCACCGTGATGCGCTCCGACGTACAGAACGCCGCATTCGGCTTCTTCATTACCGATAATAACTCTCGGGACAGCCCGTCCGAGTATGCTTTCGGTAAGATAATTAACGCTTATCCCTTCAAACGAATGAACGTACCCGCAAAGCTCGTCCATCATTTCGGAATACGTATAACCTTTAATATTGTTCATATAATACACCTCCGCTTAATAATACGCGGTGACGGGGTGTGAGAATACTATTTTTATAAATAGTGTTTATTTTTTCCGTTTGTTGTGATATAATCGGTTTATCTTAAACGTTCGGAACGGTATAAATTATGAAAAATACGATAATTCGCATTATTACTCTATTATGCGCCGCGGCCATGTGCCTGCCTCTTCTTGCATCCTGCGCCATGCCGCAATTTGAGGGCGACCTGCGCGAAAGATACGACTACGACTTAAGAGATTATCTGAACGTAGGACAGTACAAGGGCCTTAAGGTTTACATAGGCAGCGAGGAGGTTACCAAGCGCGAAATCGACGCGCTTATCCTTCGCAACAGATCGTATTATCCCGCCGAGGGTGACTGGTTCACAGTTGAAGACGATACTCCCGCAGAGCACGGCAACATAGTCGGTGTCAGATATACGGCAACGCTTGACGGCGAAGAGCTTACCGACATGAAGAACGTCAAGGGCGACGGTTACAGCATCGTACTCGGCTCGGACATGATATTCGAAGGTATTGACGAGCAGATTATCGGCATGAAGACCGGTGAGACAAAAACCTTTGACATAAAGGTTCCCGAGCCCTGCTTCGCTTACCCCGCATACGCAGGTAAGACCATAACGTTCTCCGCTACCGTTTCTTATATTCAGACGTTTACTCTCGCACCTTATGACGAAGAATTCGCCGCCAACTTCGGCAGCGACTCGATCGAATCGTTTGAAGCCGAAATTATCCGTCAGCTCAAGGAAAGCAGAACCGAAAAGGTTGATAACTACGTCCTGCTTCGCTCCCTCCTTCAAATAAAAGAAAACTTCTCGGTAAAACAGTACCCCGAAAAAGAACTTGCGGAAGTCAGAGAGCGCATGCTTGAATCAACGGAAAAAGAAGCGGAAAAGGATTCGTTATCACTTGAAGAATACGTTGCCGCTCACGACCTTACGATGGACGAGTTCAACGCAAACCTCGACGAGCAGGCAAAAGAGTGCGTTTTCGAAGAAATGATAATGTACTACATTGCCCGTAAAGAACAGCTTGCACTGACCGATGCGGAATTTGAAGAAAGAGCCGAGGAGAAAGCCGAGGAAAACAGTCTTTCCTCCGTTGAGCAGTATATTTCGTTTATGTATTATCTCTCCGGCTATTCGGAATACGACGTACGCGAGGAAATATGGTTTGATATGGTTTACGAATTTCTTGCCGACAATACCGTAAGAGTTACCGACTGAACAAAAAATGACCGCATCAGCGGTCATTTTTCATTATTTAAGGTCTATTACCGTGACCCCGTAGTCGCCCTCTCCGTACTGTCCCGCACGGAAACTGTCGACTCTCTTGTCGGACTTGAGGTAGTTCCAGAGTGCTTTACGAAGAGCGCCTGTTCCCTTGCCGTGGATTACTGTAACGGAGTGTACGTGTGCAACCTGCGCCTCGTCGAGGTATTTATCAACGACGAACCACGCGTCGTCTCCCGTCATTCCGCGAACGTCAACCGACGGCGAGAACGAACGGGATACCTTTGCGCTGTATGATGCGTGAGGGTCCTTTTTCTTTTCGGGCGTTCCTTCATCAAGGCGAAGCTGTGATACGTTGACCTTGGACTTTATAACGCCCATGAGCACCGTACAGTTGCCGTTCTTGTCCGGCTCGGACAGTACCGTTGCGGACGTACCCATGGTTCTGTGAATAACTCTGTCGCCCTTCACAAGCGGACGCGGAAGAACGTAGTCTTCGTCGTCTTCGGTTACGGGGTCGACCTTGGCATCCATTTCGGATATCTTGGCACGGATATCCTTTTTCGCTCCCGCAAGAGTCGCTCCGAAGTTCTCTTTGTCTTTTTCCTTTTTGACCTTGTCAAGTTCTGCGAAGACGTATTCCGCCGACACTCTCGCACCGTCAAGCATGCGCTTGGCTTTCATTTCGGTTTCTTTTGCGGTTTTTTCCGAATTTGCAAGCGCGTCACGAAGTTTCTTTTCCGAATCTTCTTTGAATCGCTCGAATTCCGCTTTCTCGCTCTCGAGCGTGTCTTTTTCTTTTTCAAGCTCGAAGCGAATGGTATCAAGTCGTTCGATTACACTTTCAAACGAACGGTTTTCGGGATTGACGAGACTTTCGGCACGCCGAATGATTGATGCGTCGAGTCCGAGCTTTTCGGATATTGCAAAAGCGTTCGATTTACCGGGAGTACCGATTACGAGGCGGTACGTAGGACGAAGAGTCTCAACGTCAAATTCGCACGAAGCGTTGGTTACGCCCTCGGTTTCAAGTGCAAACGCTTTAAGCTCCGCATAGTGCGTCGTGGCACTGCAGAGAGCTCCGGTTTCAAGCACGGTTTCGAGAATTGATTCGGCGAGTGCCGCGCCCTCTACCGGGTCGGTACCGGCGCCGAGCTCGTCGAACAGTACGAGCGAGCGGTCGGTTATATTGCCGATTATCGAAACGATTCCCGCCATGTGAGACGAGAAGGTGGAGAGGGACTGCTCAATGCTCTGCTCGTCACCGATATCGGCAAAGATCTTGTCGAACACGGGCACCACCGAGCCTTCTTCGGCGGGTATCTGAAGCCCCGCCTGAGCCATCATGGGCAGAAGCCCCGTGGTTTTAAGAGATACGGTTTTACCGCCGGTATTCGGTCCGGTTATTACCATCATACGGTAACCTTCTCCGAGTTCTATCGTTACCGGAACCGTTTTTGCGGCATCGAGAAGCGGGTGTCTCGCCTTGATAAGCAGGAGCTTTCTTTCTTCGGTTACGCGCGGCTTGCTCGCCTTCATGCGGTATGCAAGCTCCGCGCAGCCGAATACGTATGCAAGATGAGTTATATTCTCGTAGTTTCTGCGAAGCGACGGCGATATGAGAGACACGTCTGCGGACAGCTCGGACAGTATTCTCTCGATTTCGAATTTCTCCTTGCTTTCGAGCTCGCGTATTGCGTTGTTTGCTTCAACTACGCTTACGGGCTCGATAAACAGAGTTGCGCCCGATGCGGAGGTATCGTGCAGAAGGCCTTTGATTTCGTTACGGTATTCCGCTTTTACGGGCACGACGTATCTGCCGCCTCTTATGGTTACTATGTTTTCCTGAAGGAATTTTGAGAAAGCGCCCGACGTATATTTCTGCAGTGCTTCTCTTATGCTCGATGCGGCTCGCTTGAGTTTACGTCTTATATCGGCAAGCTCGGGGCTTGCGTCGTCGGCTATCATTTCCGCCGATATGACGGAGCGTCTTATCTTGTCCTCGACTCTGTCGTTTTTCTCAAGACGCTCGAATATCTCGTCAAGTACCGTATCGAAGTTCTTGTTTTCTCTTATATACGCAAGAAGTGACGACGCCGTACCGAGATGCGAGGCAACGGTCAGAAGGTCGGCGGGAGAGAGTGTTGCGCCTCTGTCGGCACCGCTGCATATTAAGCTTATGTCTTCAATATTGCCGAAGGAAGGCGAGCCCTTGAAAAGGCTGAGCTTTTTGGCGGCCTCGGTTTCCTCCTGCCGCTTGTTTATCTCTTTTATATCGTCGGACGGCGTAAGTTCTTCGGCAAGCGCAGCCGAGCCCTTCGTGGGGCATGCGGCGGCAAGTAACTTTCTTATTTTGTCAAATTCGAGTATTTTCTGCTCGCTTTGCATAAGCCGTTCCTTTCGTCAGTTATCAAGTATTAGGGACTTGTAAAATTCAAGTGATTTGAATCCGTGCTCAAGATGCTCGGACAAGTATCTCTCGCATATTTTCGCAAGGTTTTTGAGCTCCGTGTCATCTATTCCGAACGAGAGAAAATGCTTCTCATCGGAGCTCTCGAGAAACTCAAGCGTTTCTCTTACCGTTTTCGTCAGCGGGAGATGAATCATAGCGGTACCCGTTTGATTCATTTCGTTTTCGAGCACTACCGCGGTTTTACAGTCACCGCAGACGAGACCGCCGTTCATTACGTCAAGATAAAGTTTTGCGTGCTCGCTCCTGCCGCATCTTGTGCAGGACGTAAGGTCTGGAGCGTATCCCGATATGCACGCCGCCTTGAACTCGTACGCCGCTTTTATAAGACGGAGAGGGATCTCTTTCTTTTCGGACATGGCATAGAAGCTGTTCAGCGTCAGCCGTAGCATGGATTCGTCAACGAGTCCCTCGGGTGAGAGCTCGCACAGTATATCGCAGAAATACGAGGCGAGGGATACGCGGTCAAGGTCGGAGCGAAGACCGAAAAACGGCTCTACAAGCTCTGACTCGGAGATATAATAGAATTTTCTGCCGCGTTTCAGGACGAACGAGCTGTAACAAAACGGCTGTGTCGTCGTCACGTGCGGACTTTTAAGACTTCTGACTCCTTTAGCCGATACGTCGATTCTGCCGACGTCGTTGCATATCAGCGTCAGAAGCTTGTCCGCTTCTCCGAGCCGTACCTCGCGCACCACGAGGCCGGTAACCTTCATCGTATCCTGCACAATATTCTCCGTCAGTTGTCTTTTTTGTTGAAGCCGAGGCTTCTGAGGTCGGATTCGTTATCTCTCCAGCCCGCTTTGACCTTTACCCACAGATCGAGATATATCTTTTTATCAAAGAATTTTTCAAGGTCTTCTCTTGCATAAGTTCCTACCTTCTTGAGGGTAGCTCCGCCTTTGCCGATTATGATTCTCTTGTGGGATTCCTTCTCACAGAAAATTTCGGCTCTTATGCGGATGATGTCTTCTTCATCCTCGAAGTTCTCGATGATTACGGCGGTACCGTGAGGGATTTCCTCGGAGAGAGTACGGAGAAGCTTTTCCCGAATCATTTCCGCCACGATCTGTCTCTCGGGCTGGTCGGTAATCATGTCGCCGTCGAACATCCACGGTCCTTCGATGAGGAATTTTTCCGCTTCCTCAAGCACCGCCTCAACGTTTTTGCCGGTTGCGGCACTTGCGGGAACGACCGCATCAAACGAATGAAGAGCGGCGTATTTCGTTATTGATTCAGCGATTTCCTCACGGTTTACAAGGTCGGTTTTATTGAGCACGAGCATTGAAGGAAGCTCGCTCTTTTTTATTTTTTCGATAAGTGCGATTTCAATGTCGCCGGGGGCACGTCCCGCCTCGGCAATAAGTATGACGGCGTCGGCGGAGCCGATTCCCGCACTTGCGGCACGGTTCATATACGTACCGAGCTTGGTATGAGATTTGTGTACGCCGGGGGTATCGAGAAATACGTACTGGTCCTCACCCTTGGTGAGAATACCGTTGATTCTCGTTCTCGTGGTCTGCGGCTTCTTGGAAACCGCCGCTACCTTCTCACCGAGAAGATAGTTCATAAGAGTTGATTTGCCGACGTTGGGACGTCCTACTATTGCGATAAATGCCGTTCTTGTCATTTTATATTTCCTTTATTCAATAAAATCTCTCGTAATGCCGAGCTCGTTCATTATTTCTTCCTGCAGTGCGAACATTTCCTTCTCGTCCTCGGGTGAGGTTTCGTGGTCGTAACCGAGGAGATGCAGGGTCGAATGCACGCAGAGAAAGGCGATTTCCCGCTTCAGCGAATGACCGTATTCCTCAGCCTGCTTTATAGCCTGTTCTACCGACAATACCACGTCACCGAGACAAAATTCCTCGTCCTCGGGCGGTACGTCGCCGTCGGTGAAGGAATACATCGGGCACGACAGCACGTCGGTCGGTCGGTCTATGTGACGGAAGCGCGAATTGAGCTTGTGTATTTCTTCGTTATCGGTAAACGTGACCGATACGATTACGTCACCGTCAACCTTCTCGTGTACGA
>JAZUGD010000231.1:0-6681 GCA_045641025.1 Eubacteriales bacterium | reverse complement strand
CTTTCGTCGTATTTCGGATGAATATATACCGCACCGAGGCTGTAAGCCTCGGCTATCGCTCTTTCTATATCGTAAAGATAAGCCTTCGGCTGAAGCTTGTTCAGCGTCACGTCAAGCTCAAGCAGACGTGCCTCCGTATTGGTCCTTATAACGTAGCTCCCGACAGACTCGAAGAAACGCATATGCCGCGTTCCCGGGTCGTATCTGCCGAGCTTTTTAAGCAGGGCCTCTCCCGCTTCAGTCATTATCGCTTCCTCCGCCTATTATATCCTTTATCTCACGCACGAGCGTCGGAACGATTTCGTCCTCCTCAACACGCCCGTAGGTTTCTCCGTGACGGATAAGCACGCCGCATCCGTCACCGCCGGCTATTCCGACGTCCGCTTCTCTCGCCTCTCCGGGACCGTTTACAACGCATCCCATAAGAGCGACGTTTATTGTTTTTCCTTTTGTATCAATACCTCTCACCGCATCGCGGAGACGGGATGAGAGAGAGATGAGGTCGATTTTAGTTCTGCCGCAGGTGGGGCACGAAACGATATTGACAAAGCCGGTTTCGACTCCCGCCGCGCGAAGAATTTCGTGACCCGCGTATACCTCTTTTACGGGGTCTGCGGTAAGAGAGACGCGCACGGTATCCCCGATTCCGTCAAGCAGAAGCGCACCTACGCCGACGGCGTTCTTGACGAGTCCCGAGTATTCGTCGCCCGCCTCGGTGACGCCTATATGTATGGGATATTCCGACTGCTCGCGTACTATGCGGCAGGCGTTTATCATATCGGCAACTCTCGATGATTTGATCGAGAGCACGATATCGGAGAAGCCGAAGCCCTCGAGCACGTCCGCCTGAGAGAGTGCACTCTCGGCTAAAGCCTCTGGAGTGGGCGCACCGTATTTTTCAAGCAGTTTTTTCTCGAGTGAGCCGCCGTTGACGCCGATTCTTATGGGTACTCCCGCCGCACGGCAGGTATCGGCGACCGCCTTTACCTTATCGGACGAGCCGATGTTGCCGGGGTTGATTCTCACCTTGTCGGCACCGCACCTTACTGCGGCTATCGCGGCACGGTAATCGAAATGTATATCGGCTACGAGAGGCATGGTGATGCCCTGCTTTTTCGCCTCGGTGAAGACGGGTGCGGCGTCCTCCGCGGGAACGGTGATACGTGCGATATCACAGCCCGCGTCCTCAAGCGCGCGGAGCTGGGCAACGGTTGCCTTGATATCGTACGTATCGGTATTGGTCATGGACTGTACCGTAATCGGAGCCGAGCCGCCGATATAAAGGCTGCCCGCTTTTATCTGTTTTGACGTCCTTCTCATACGGCGTCTCCTTTCGTTTTTACGGAATTATTTTGATGATATCCTTGAAGGTAATATAAAGCATAAAGGCGAAGAGAATGATGATTCCCACAAAGTGGATATATCCTTCGACCTTGCGGCTTACGGGTTTTCTGAAGATAAGTTCTATGAGCAGGAAGAATATTCTTCCGCCGTCGAGTGCGGGTATGGGAAGCAGGTTCGTGATACCGAGGCTTATGCTTATGAGAATTGCCAGATAGATGAACGTTGACGGGTCAATCTGCGCCGCCTTGACCATTTCGGTACCGATACCGACGGGGCCCGACATCGCCTCGATGCCGTACCTGCCAGTTGCAAGCCCCTTGAAGGAATCAAAGACGCTTCTTACGGTGGAAATGCACTTCCACAGCGTATGCTTGAGCACGCTGCCGACGGTTTTCCGTTCGGGCGCGGTGAAGAAGTCGATAACACCCATTTTGATGCCCTGCTCCTCCGCCGTGGAAAATTCGACGTTCTCGAGCACGGTTTCCTTACCGTCACGGATGACGGTAACGTCGACGGGCTCGGCTCCGTTGAACGCAACCTCGTACTGAAGGTCGCTTTCGACGTAGACCTTGGTATTACCGATTTTTATTATCTTATCGCCTATCTCAAGTCCCTGCTCGTAGGTCGCACGGTATGTTACGGGCGCATCCTCGCGGAAGGTGCCGAACGCCTCGACGACGTTGCTCTGCAGAGTCTGCGTACAGCCGACGAGAATCGCCATTGCGATAATACCGGCGATGATGTTGACGGTCGCACCCGCGGCGGTGATTATGATTCTCTGCCATACGGGCTTATTGCAGAACGCGTCCTCGTCGTCGCTTTCCTCGTCCTCACCCGCCATGCTGAGAAATCCGCCTATGGGGAGGGCGCGGAGACTGTACGTGATGCCCGTCTTTTTCGACGAACGGGACACGAGCTTCGGTCCCATACCGAGAGCGAACTCAAGGATATGCACACCGAACAGACGCGCAAAGAGATAGTGACCGCCCTCGTGAATGAAAATGAGAAAGCCGAAGACGAGAACGGAGATTATTATATAAAGTGCGGTCATGTTTTACCTCAAAGTTATTTTTGTGCGATATATTCCCGCGCCGTCTCACGTGCCGCCGCGTCCGTTTCGGCGAGTGCTTCGACGGTGACGGTGTCCGAAATCCGAAGCCGGCTCATCGTATCGAGTACCGCATCGGATATTCCCGTAAAGGACAGCTTGCCGCCGAGGAAGGCATCGACTGCTTCCACGTCTGCGGCGATAAGTGCCGCGGGAGCACATCCGCCACGGCGGAGTGCACCGTACGCCGCGTCAAGCAGCGGGAAGGTCTCGCGGTCGGGGCTGTCAAACGTAATCGACGCGAGCTTATAAAAATCAAGCTTTTCGACCGACGAGACGGTACGCTCGGGATAAGTCATCGCATAGCGGACGGCGCTTCTCATATCGGGTGCGCCGAGCTGTGCTATGACAGTATTATCAATATACTCGACCATTGAGTGGATTATACTCTGTCTGTGCACGACGACCTCGATTTCGTCGGCGGAGACGCCGAAGAAACGGGACGCCTCTATCACCTCGAAGCCCTTGTTCATAAGCGTAGCACAGTCAATGGTGATTTTTTTGCCCATTTTCCAGGTGGGATGTGCAAGTGCCGCCTCCGGAGTAACGCCCGCAAGCTCATTTGCGCTCATACCGAAAAAAGGCCCGCCCGAAGCGGTCAGAAGAATTCGCGAAACGCGGGGACATCTTGAAAAGAGCTTCGGTGCGCCTTCCGTGGTGAGACACTGAAAAATCGCCGAATGCTCACTGTCGACGGGTATCATCTCTCCGCCGTGCTTTGCGAGATTATCGGCGATGAGAGTGCCCGCGGAGATAACCGCCTCCTTGTTCGCCATTGCGATACGGGTTTTCGTTTTCGACGCGGTGAGCGCCGCTCTCGTACCCGCGAGTCCCGATATGGAGTGCACGGTCACGTCTGCGGGAGATTTTTCGAGATATTCGTACACGCTCTCTCCCGACTCGATTTTTACGTTCTCGCCAGCAAGAAGCAGACGGAGGTCGCGTGCGGCTTCCTCACTCTCCATAACGCAGAGCTCGGGACGTACGAGACGCGCCATTTCAGCCATACGAGCCGAATCGGTGCGTGCGGTGAGCATTTTCACCCTCGCGCCGAGAGACGCGGTCACGTCGCACGCCTGCCTGCCGACGGAACCGGTCGCACCGAGAACGGTTACTGTTTTATCAAACATTCTGCCACCTCTTAAACAAGCGCGTGTACTTCAATGAACTTGAGCACGAAACTTACGAGAAGGAAAAGCGGTGCGCTGAGAAGCACGGAATCGAAGCGGTCCACGACTCCGCCGTGACCCGGGAAGAGGAAGCCGTAATCCTTGACGTCGTACTTTCTCTTGATAAGCGACGCTATAAGGTCACCGACCTGCGATACTGCGGAAAGGATTCCGCCCGCAAAGAAGATTGCGATATACTGCCAGAGGGACGCGCCTTTGCCGTTCAGGTAAAGCACGATGAAAGCGAAAAGCATGCTGAACACGCCGCACAGCACAACCGCGCCGAGGCTTCCCTCGACCGTCTTTTTGGGGCTGACGTGAGGTGCAAGCTTGTGTTTACCGAACAAGACTCCGGTGAAGTATGCGAACGTATCGCTTCCCCACGGGAGGAATATTGCGAGAATGCAGAGATATTCCCCGAGGAAGCTTTCGCGCAGAAGGATAATCGACGCGAAGGCGGAGCCGACGTAGAAAACGCCGCCGAAGGAGGCGAAAAGGTCGTCTACCGTATGCTTACCGCGCGAGAAAAGGCACGCGGCGGAAACGCAGATAAAATAGACGAACGTCGCTCCGATGTAAGTCCACGCGAAGAGGTCGCGCGGCTCGTTTATATCCTTGAACATACCCGCGGAGAGGAAGAATTTTGCCGAGAAGCAGATTACCGCGGTATAGAGGAACGCAGGTATCGCTATCGGCAGCTCGTGAGAGGTGCCGACGCATTTGAGCATCTCGTACGTTCCGACAAGTGCAAGCACGGTGAACAGCACCGCGAAAACCGGAGTATACGAGAATATGAGAGCCGGCACGAATATCGCGAGTATTACGATACCGGTAAGGATTCGCTGTTTCATTTGCCTTGTCCTTTCGTCAGGTCTTGAGTCCTCCGAAGTTGCGTTTTCTCGATGCGAAGTCGAGAATCGCGGCCTCGAGTGCTTTATCGTCAAAGTCCGGCCAGAGCGTGTCGGTGTAGTAAAACTCCGCATAAGCGCACTGCCAGAGCAGGAAATTCGAAATCCTATATTCACCCGCGGTACGGACGATAAGGTCCGGGTCGGGGCATGCGGCGGTATACATCTCGCCCGAGAGCATATCCTCGGTGATTTCGGTTACACCTCTTGAGGCAAGTCTCGATGCGGCGCGCGCAATCTCCGCGCGTCCGCCGTAGTTAAGTGCAATATTGAGCGTTTTAGCGCAGCCTGCCGATACCTTGGTCAGGTGTGCGCATTTTTGTGCCATTTCTTCTCCGAGAAGAGACGGCTCACCTATGAAATTATAGCTGATACCGTTTTTCTCGTTGTCCCTCTCCGCCTCGGCGATATAGTCGTCAAGCAGACGCATGAGAGCGGCGATTTCGGTTTTCGGGCGTTTTTTGAGGTTTTCCGTCGAGAGCGCATAGGTCGTGACCGTAGTAATGCCGAGCTCGTCGCATCTGTCTACGATATGACGGAACGCGGCGGCACCCTTAGCGTGCCCTGCCTCACGGGGTAACCCGCGCGAGGTAGCCCAGCGGCCGTTGCCGTCCATAATGAACGCTATGTGACGAAGCCCCGATTCGCTTATGACGGCGCGAAGCTCATCGTCTGTCAGTTTTCCGCTCTTTTTCAGAATAGCCATAATGAGGCTCCTCTCACAAAGTAATCCGCAGTAAATAACCCGCAGCGCCCCGACCCTGAACGGCATCGGGGCGCCGCATTATAAGCCCTACGTCAGATGGACATGATTTCCTTGTTCTTTTCCTCGGCAACTACGTCAACCTGCTTGATGTACTTGTCGGTGAGGTCCTGGATTTCCTTCTCGGACTGCTTCTGCTCGTCCTCGTTCATTTCGCTGTTCTTCTTCATGTCCTTGCACTTGTCGTTAGCGTCGCGGCGGATGTTGCGGACTGCAACCTTTGCCTCCTCGGCGTACTTAGCGACCTGCTTCTGGGTCTCTTTTCTTCTCTCCTCGGTGAGTTCGGGGAAGCCGAGACGGATGACCTTACCGTCGCTGACGGGAGTGATACCGACGTCGGACGCGAGAATTGCCTTCTCAACGGCCTTGACGATGGATGCGTCCCACGGCTGAATCGTAAGGGTCTTCGGGTCGGTGACCTTAACTGCCGCTACCTCGTTGATGGGGGTGGCGGTGCCGTAATAGTCAACGGTTACCTTGGAGATAACTGCGGCGTTTGCTCTGCCGACGCGGATGAGGGAGAGGTTTTCCTGAAGAGACGCGATGGTCTTCTTCATTCTTTCTTCGGTAGGTTTGAGATCGTACTTCATTGTGCTTTCTCCTTTTTTTAATGTACTATCGTTCCAATCGGCTCGCCCATTATTACCCGTTTGATGTTTTCGGGACGGTCGAGTCCGAATATGTACGCTTTGAGGTTGTAATCCTTCGCGAATGCGGCGGCGGTAAGGTCGATTGCCTTGAGACGCTCGTCGATGATTCTGTCGAAGGTCATTTCGTCGATGCGGACGGCGGTGGGGTCCACCTTCGGGTCGGCGGTGTAGATACCGTCGATGTTCTTAGCCATGAGTACCACGTCGGCGGAGATTTCGGCGGCGCGGAGAACTGCGGCGGTATCGGTGGTGAAGAACGGTGCGCCCGTTCCGCAGGAGAAGATTACGGGTCTTCCCTTTTCGAGATAACGTACGGCACGGTCGTGGTCGTAGGTTTCAACGAAGCCTTCAATCGGTACTGCGGAGAGCACGCGCGCGTCGATTCCGGCGCGGTCAAAGGCGGACTTGATTGCGAGGGCGTTTATGCAGGTACCGAGCATACCCATATGGTCGGCAAGCGAGCGGTCCATTCCGCCGCCTTTTTTGCCTCTCCAGATGTTGCCGGCACCGACGACAATACCGAACTGTACGCCGCTCTTCATGCAGTCTGCAACGACTGCGCAGATTTCGTCTATAAAGTCGTGGTTGAGTATCTCACCGTTGCCCGAGAGAGCCTCGCCGGACAGCTTGAGGAGCACTCTTTTATATACGGGTTTGTTTGCTTCACTCATTTTGTATTTTCCTTTCCGTGCATAGATATCCTTATACTGATTTATTTTACACCAAAACGACGGTTTTG
>JAZUGD010000230.1:0-4509 GCA_045641025.1 Eubacteriales bacterium | reverse complement strand
GACGGTAAGATAACCGTCAGCGACGTTACGACGATTCTCAAGAAAATCGCCGCGTGGGACGTTGCCTGCGACGAGCAGGCGTCCGACGCCGACATGAGCGGCAAAACGAACCTCTCCGACGTTACTCTCCTTCTCAAATATCTTGCAAACTGGGACGTAACCCTCGGCAACGTAAAGGTTGTCGTTAACGAGTTCCCTCAGATCGCCGCCGAAGAGGACGCGAGAATGAAGCTCTGGTTCGAGCACGCGAACGTAAAGCTGTGGCAGAACGACGTTGAGCCTACCGACGAGGCGACGGGCTGCACCTACGAGATTTACGCCGCAAGGAACGAAGCCGAGGGCTGCGCCATGTACATAGTTCCCGATAAGGCGTACGACTCTCTTATCCCCTCCGTGACCGCATTCAAGAACTCCTACGGCGAGACGGTCGAGGCGGAAATCTTCTCGTATTATTACGTCAAAATGAAGCGCGAAACCGATATCACAATTGAAGCACCCGACGAATACGGTCCCGACGCACTGATTCCCTCCTGCGCAGACCCGACAAAGACAAGATCCGGCGTTAAGTTCGGCAACGTTAAAGCGGACGGTTCTCAGGGCTTTCTCATAAAAGCGACTACCGACGAGGGTACACGTCCGGGACTTTACGAAGCGACGGTCTCGCTGAAAAGCGGCGGCAAAGAAGTCAAGCGGGCAAAGATCTACCTGCACGTATGGAACTTCACGCTCGATGACACGGACGCGCCCGGTTCGTCTTTCGGCATGAGCAAATTAAGCTTATACGGTGACGAAAAAGTTGCATCGA
The DNA here is from genome assembly GCA_045641025.1 of Eubacteriales bacterium. Lineage (GTDB taxonomy): Bacteria > Bacillota > Clostridia > Oscillospirales > CAG-272 > UMGS1312. The sequence continues at coordinate 3,704 of JAZUGD010000230.1, read as the reverse complement.
ATGAAGAATATGAAGTAATATATAAAAAATATTACGACTATTTTCTCAAAAACCGATTGAATCTCTCAAATCTTCCGTATGACATCACCGATGCAAGGTGCGACGAATATCTGAATAACGACAAAGTAAGGAGTTTCCTTGTTGCAGGTCGAGGTTACGGCGGAGATTACGAACGCACCGATGATCAGATACGCGCATATTACGATAAGCTTTCCGGAGTCCCCGATTGGTTCGAGAAGGGCTACTTCTACTACGTAGACGAGCCTTTTACATGGAAAACTCCCGGAAACGGTACGTTTGAGGAAATCGGTTATTATCACGATTATATAGAATCGATATATCCCGGCGGGAAACAAATCGTCCCGTTTGACGGAGAGGAAACAGAAACGACTCATCCCGACAATTTCTATGAGATAATGGACGACGTACAGATATGGTGTCCGAAGCTATGGCAATTCACCGACGAAAAGTACAGAGAATACACAGCCGCACGCCGTTTCCAATCCGAAGAATGGGTCGAACGTAACGGTACGTACGCCGAAAATATCAAAAAACGGGTTGAAGCGGGTACAGCCGAATCGTGGTGGTACTTTGCCGAGGGCTCGTGGGACCCGTACGTCAGCTTCCACGCCGAGGATGACGGTCTGGCTCCGCGTATGTCGCTTTGGCAGCAGAAACAATGCGACGTTACCGGACTTCTCTATTATCTTGTAAACGATTATAAATCAATGCCTTACAGAAACATAGATTTCATCGGCGGCGCCTTCGGTTCACACCGTTGTTACGGAAACGGCATTCTCGTTTATCCCGGTTACTATATAGGTGTTTCCGAACCCGTGGGATGCCTTCGCGTCGAATATCTGCGTGACGGTATTGAGGACTATATGTATCTCGAAATGATACGCCGTGCATACGGTGACAGCGTTATGAGAGAATACATCTCCCGTGTATCGACCGACGTGTTCGTATACGACAGCGATCCCGGCAACCTGCTTGAGGTACGCCGCGAAATGGCAGAGGCACTTGAAGAATACTACGGAAACTGACATCACGGAAACATCAACATGAAAAAAATTCTTTCTTTTATTCTCGCGTCGGCAATGCTTATCTCCGCGGCAGTGCTCTTCTCTGCCGCAGAGAGTGCTCCGACACTTAAAGAACACGCCGAGTTCGTGCTGTCTCTCGACGGCACGTACGTGTTCGGCACGAACGGCCCCGTAACCGCAGAGAAGGTCGCCGCACAGTTTGACGGCGACGCAGTCGTTATCTCACCGAAGGGTGACACTCTCACCGGAAGTGCCGCAGTTCCCACGGGAAGCACCGTCGGCACCCTCTCCGTGCTCGTATCGGGCGACGCGAACGCCGACGGCAAGATTAACGTCAGCGACGTTACGACGGTTCTCAAGAAAATCGCCGCATGGGACGTTGCCTGCGACGTTCAGGCGGCCGACGCCGACATGAGCGGCAAAACGAACCTCTCCGACGTTACACTCCTTCTCAAATATCTTGCTAACTGGGACGTAACCCTCGGCAACGTAAAAATCGTCGTAGACGAGACGGCGCAGACCGCATCCGCCGAGGATTCCACGATTTCTCTCTGGTTTGAGCACTCAAACGTAAAGCTGTGGCAGGACGACGTCGTACCGACCGACGAGTCGACCGGAAACACCTACGTAATAAGGGCGGCGAAGAACGAAATCGAGGACTGCGCGCTGTATATCGCATCGGAGAACGCGCACACGGTAATCCCCTCGATAACCGAGTTCAGAAACTGCTACGGCGAGACCGTTGACACCGATATTTACACGTACTGGTACGTGAAGATGAGGCGCGACCCGTTTGACAACGTTACCGACCCGATATACGGTCCCGACGCGCTCATTCCGACGAGCGTCACGCCCTCTACCGTAAAGCGCCCCGTTGAGACTCCCGTTTACAAGGTAAAAGCGGGCACGAGTCAAGGCTTCCAGATTTCCGCATCAACCACCGCCGAAACCCGCCCCGGACTGTACGAGGCTACGGTTTCGCTTAAGGAAGGCACGAAGGAGCTCAAGCGGGCTAAGGTTTACCTTGACGTATGGGACTTCACGCTTGAGGACGCGGACGCGCCCGGCTCATCCTTCGGCATGGGCAAGTACGTCATCCCCGGCTGGTACGGAATTGACGGCAACGACCACGACGCAGTTGACGTCATATACAAGAAAACCTACGATTACTTCCTTAAAAACCGCATTAACCTCTGTCTGCTCCCCTACGACATCGATGACGACAGATGCGACGAGTACTTAAGCTCCGACCGTGTCAGAAGCTTCCTTGTCGCGGGTGCGGGCTACGGCGGAGCGTACGACAAGACCGACGAGCAGATAGCTTCTTATTATGAGAAGTTATCAAAAAACGACGAGTGGTTCGAAAAAGGCTACTTCTACTACGTAGACGAGCCTCTTACGTTCAAGAACCCGTCGAACCCCAACGCTCCGTTTGAAGAAATAATTACGGCAAACAACAAGATACAGTCTCTCTTCCCCGGAGGCAAACAGCTTGTTCCCCTTACGGGAGCACACGACTCCGGCATCATCTTCCCCGAAAACCTGTTTGACGATTACTACGATTACTGCCAGATATGGTGCCCACGTGTCTGGAACTTCACCGATACCAAGTATTTCGGATATGACGGCGCGATGATATTCTCTCCCCAAGAATGGCTCGACCGCAACGGCACCTACGTCGACGCGCTTGAGAAGAGACTTGCCGACCCCGACTCGAACGTTGAGTCGTGGTGGTACCTCGCCGCCGGACCGTGGCAGCCTTATATCAGCTTCCACGCCGAGGACGACGGACTCGCACCGCGTACCTGCTTCTGGCAGCAGATGCAGTACCGCGTTGAAGGTGTGCTCTATTACGCCGTCGACGGTTATAATGCCATCAGTCCGTACCGTGACATCGACTACGTGAACGGTGCCGGCAGACACTCCTACGGCAACGGTATTCTCGTATATCCCGGCGCTCAGCTCGGTATCATGGAGCCCGTCGGCTCTCTCCGCGTTGAGTACATCCGCGACGGTATCGAGGACTTCATGTATCTCCGCATGATTGAGCGTGCCTTCGGAGAAGACGTGATGGACGAATACGTCTCCCGTATTTCAAACGATCTTCTCGAATACAACGAGGACCCCGGCGTTCTTATGAACGTAAGACGTGAAATGGGCGACGCGCTTGAAGACTACTTTGCAAAATAATTCCGGAAAGGACACTATGATATGAAAAGAACAATTTCTCTCCTGCTGGCATTTGTGATGCTCGCATCGCTCACCGTGCTTCTGCCCGCATCGGCGGAGCCTGAGGTCCCCGCACTCGCTGCGGACTCGTTCCTCGTTCTGTCTCTTGACGGCACGTACGTGTTCGGCACGAACGGTCCCGTTGACGCGCAGACGCTTGCCGCACAGTTCGACGGTGATGCCGTTGTCACCTCGCCGAAGGGCGAGACTCTGACGGGCAATGCCGCAGTTCCCACCGGAAGCACGGTCGGCTCCCTCTCCGTGCTCGTATCCGGTGACGCTAATGCAGACGGTAAGATAACCGTCAGCGACGTTACGACGATTCTCAAGAAAATCGCCGCGTGGGACGTTGCCTGCGACGAGCAGGCGTCCGACGCCGACATGAGCGGCAAAACGAACCTCTCCGACGTTACTCTCCTTCTCAAATAT